>NZ_JASCON010000051.1:0-38021 GCF_029959585.1 Pseudomonas sp. PS02302 | reverse complement strand
CCTTTAAGCGGGCAATAAAAAACCCGGTGGCCCACGGCCACCGGGTTTTTTATTGCCCGCTGCTGGAGATCAGCGACTGAAGGACACCAGGGTGTTGGGGTAGCCGACGCTGGCATCCAGGCGGCTGGCGTCGAAGAACACCCCCAGGTTGCTGGCGCCCTCCTGCACATAGCTGATCTTGAGGATCTGCCCATTGACGAGGCGTACCGAGCCACCCAGCTTGAAGGCCGAGCGATTGGCCGCGGTGGCCGGGATGGAGATGGCGGCGCCGCGACGGTAGACACCGCGATTCCAGTCGGAATTGGTGAAGTCGTTGATGGCGCTGCTGACGCTGGCGGCGCTGGTCACGCCGGTGGGCGACACGGTCACGGTCTTGGGATAGCCCACGGCGTTGCCGTTGAACGGCGTGCCCTCGGTGAAGACGCCCAGGCTGTTGCCGACCTGCACCCCGGAAATCCGCCGCACCTGGCCATCCGCGGTGGTGAGATAGGCACCGGCCTTGAAGGCGGCGCGATTCACCGCGGTACCGGGTACCGAGATCGCGGCCTTCTTGAGGAACACCCCCTTGTGCCAGTCCGGGTTGGTGAAGTCGTTGATAACCGAGGTCACGGTACCGGCGGTCGCACCGGTGCTCGGCGGAATCTGGACCCCGGCATTGCTACCGGTGTTGCCTGCGTTGCCGGTACCGGTGCCGCTGCCGGAATTGCCGCCGACGCTGCCGCCTGCCGAACCGCTGTTGCCGGTGGCACTACCACCGGTGGCCGGCGTGGTGCTGCCACTGGCGACCGGGCCGATGGCGGTGCAGCTGCTGTCGTCCAGGTACTTGCGCAGGGTCGGCCACTGCGGCCGCTCCTGGCCGTTGATCGGCTCCACGGACATGAAGTAGCTGCCCCAACCGGGACCGGCGGCCCAGTAGGACGCCGGGATGCAGTTCTGCTTGAGGTAGGCGAGCATGTTGTCCATCAGCAGATTCCAGCGCGGATTGTTGTCCGGGACGCCGAATTCACCGATGTAGCCGCGCTTGTTGTTCTTCTTCAGCCAGTCGACAAAGGGCTTCACCCGAGTCACGCCATAGTTGGCATCGAGCTTGTTGACGTCGGTCTTGTCGTAGCTGCCGCCGGCGTTCTCGTCGAAGTAGGAATGCGCCGAGAAGATGATGTTGTTGGCCGGATCCTTCAGCCCCAGCAGGGCGTCGTTGAATTCGGCCCAGCGGGTGGCGCTCGACCAGCCGTTGCCTTCGACGATGACCGGGCGGGTGCTGTCCACCGCGCGCACGCCATTGATGCCGTACTGGGCCGCGGTCGGCCAGTAGGCCATGGCATCGTGGGGCTCGTTCATGATGTCGTAGGCGTACAGCGAGGACTGGCCGCTCCACTGCCGCGCGATGAGGGTCATGATCTCCTGGTAGCGGGCATAGGGTACGCCGCTGGTGCCGATCACCTGGCCGCGATAGCGGGCGTAGTTGTGCAGGTCGAGAATGATCTTGATGCCGTGCTTCTGCGCATAACCGAAGGTCTGGTTCACCAGGGCCACGTAGGCGCTGTCCAGCGGGCCGCCCAGACGCGGCTGCAGGCGCTCCCAGATGATGGGGAAACGGATCAGCTTGACGCCCCGCGCGCTCCACTGCTGGAAGTAGGCCTCCACCGGGAAGATGTAGTTGGTGCCATTGATGCCGGGCAGCACCTGGGGCGCGAAGCCCGCACCCGACAGATTCAGACCGACCAGGCTGACAGGCTCGGCCTGGGCAACGCCAGCGGACAGCGCGAGAACGGTAGCGGCCGCGGCGAGCGGACGACGAAGGGCGGTAGCGAAGGAGCGGATAGGCGTCATGGTCGGATACTGCTTAGGGAGGCGTGGCGTCGATATCCTTTGTGTACGAGCAAAGCCTGGGTTTAGGTAAGGCCACTGGGACGTGACAAAAAAAGTACCCTGCGTCCTGCAGTTACCTTACCCAATACAAGTCATATGCCAGGTGACTGGAACCTTTCACTCGACGGGCAGTCCGTCTGCTTCATCGAAACACTGAAAGCCCTGTCGTAGAGCTGTTGCGAGAAACGTAACCAAATGTACGCGGCATGGGGTCGCAGCCTCGGAAAGCTGCACCTGAAAAAATAATCCCGGGTTGGAGACGGAAATCTGGCGCCAGATTCATTGACATTCAGACTGGGGAATTTTCCCGGTTCGCGGCTATCCAAGGCTCAGCAACGTCTTGTATATAAGGTCCAGTCATGCGCGCAGAACAGCCGGGAACCCCTGTCTTCCGACCCACTCTCCTGGTGGTGGACGACGAGCCACTGGTCGCGGATTTCGTCCGCGAGATCCTCGAACCCGAAGGCTTCAACATCATCGCCGCTGACTCCGCCGACACCGCGTTGACGCTGTTGGAAAAGGAAGACGCCAACATCGACCTGCTGCTGACGGATATCCGTATGCCGGGCTCGATGGATGGGGCGCAGCTGGCCAACATGGTCTGCAAGCGCTGGCCAGACATGCCGATTATTGTCATGTCCGGCTACGAAACGCCGTCCACCGCGAGCATCAAGTGCCAGGTGCGCTTCCTGCCCAAGCCCTGGTCGATCGGTCAGCTGATCGATGCAGTGAACGGCGTCGCCTATTCGGTTACGCCCAGCGCCTGAAGGTTGAGGAACCCTGGCGATGTGAATAGTGTCACATCGCCACCTCCACCTCGCGGACGCCATCCATGCTCGCCCTCACCCATGCCTTCGCTGCGCAACTGCCCAACATCGACTGCCTGTTCGGTCCCCTGGCCCCGGATGGCGGTCTGCCGGTGCAGTGCCGCCGTGTCCCCAGCGATCGCCGCCTGACCCTGATGCTGGATAGCGCCCGCCTGAGGGACAGCGCCTATTGTGCCGCCCAGGCGCAGCAGGTCCGCCACACCTTGGGTATCCGCTAGCCACCCCTGCTTGCCTCAGAGCAGCGGCGCCGGCCTGAGCAGGACGGCCTTGAGCGAAAACGCCGAGGTGACGCTGGCGACTCCGGGGATGCAGGTCAGGGTCTCGGCGAGAAAGTGCTGATAGGCCGCGAGGTCCTGCACCACCACTCGCAGCACATAGTCGGCATCCCCGGTCATCTGGAAACAGCTCATCACCTGGGGTGCCTTGACGATCTCCCGTTCGAAGGCGCGCAGGTAGTCGGTGGACTGCTTCTCCAGGCGCACCGAGACGAAGACGCTGACACTGCCGGCCAGCCGGGTTTCGTCGAGGTGGGCGTGATAACCCTGGATGTAGCGCTCCTCTTCCAGACGCTTGACCCGCCGTAGCGTCGGGGTCAGCGACAGCCCGATCTTCTGCGCCAGATCGCGCCAGCTGAGACGGCCATCGGCCGACAGGGCATTGAGGATGCGCAGGTCGATACGATCCAGACCAGCCATGGTGCAAAACCTCTACTGTTGTTCTTGTACTGGGTTCAATAGCACCAAAAGCCCGAACTGCCCACCCCGAAATTGCGGCAAAACGGCTAGCGGAGCCGGCCTATACTCAGGTGACCAATAACAAGAATGCCGAGGCCTCCACCATGTGGCACCCTGCATCGCATCCGGACGGTCAACCCGTCCTGCGACCCGCCCGCACCCTCATCCAGCTGGAGGGGCGGCCATGAGCGACTACCCTCCCCTGCGCCTGCACGTCCCCGAGCCCAGTGGCCGACCGGGACGCCCTACGGATTTCAGCTACCTGCAACTCTGCCCCGCCGGCCGTGCGGAAAGGCCGCCGGTGGACGTGGCACCGGTGGATACCCGTGAACTGGCCACCCAGCTGATCCGCATCCTCGACGAAGAGGGGCGCGCCGTCGGCCCCTGGGCCACCGAAGAAGCACCCGAACTGCTGCTGCGGGGCCTCAGGGCCATGCTCAAGACCCGGCTGTTCGATGCGCGGATGCTCAAAGCCCAGCGGCAGAAGAAGCTGTCCTTCTATATGCAGTGCCTCGGCGAGGAAGCCATCGCCGTCGGCCAGACCCTGGCCTTGCGCCCGGACGACATGCATTTCCCCACCTATCGCCAGCAGGGCATCCTCATCGCCCGCGAGGCGCCGCTGGACGAGATGATCTGCCAGCTGCTGTCCAATGCCCGGGATCCGCTCAAGGGTCGCCAGCTGCCGGTGATGTACTCCTACCGCGACCTCGGCTTCTTTTCCATCTCCGGCAACCTGGGCACCCAGTACATCCAGGCGGTGGGCTGGGCCATGGCTTCGGCGATCAAGGGCGATACCCGCATCGCCGCCGGCTGGATCGGCGACGGCGCCACCGCCGAAGGCGACTTCCATGCCGCCCTCACCTTCGCCCACGTCTACCGGGCGCCGGTGATCCTCAACATCGTCAACAACCAGTGGGCCATCTCCACCTTCCAGGCCATCGCCGGCGGTGAGGGCATCACCCTGGCCACCCGTGGCCTCGGCTATGGCATCGCCGCCCTGCGGGTGGATGGCAACGACTTCCTCGCCGTGCTGGCCGCCTCGCGCTGGGCCGCCGAACGCGCCCGGCGCAACCTGGGGCCGACCCTGATCGAATGGGTGACCTACCGCTCCGGTCCCCACTCCACCTCGGACGATCCGTCCAAGTACCGTCCCGCCGATGACTGGACGCACTTCCCCTTGGGCGACCCCATCGACCGGCTCAAGGCGCACCTGATCGGTCGCGGGCTCTGGTCGGACGAACAGCACCAGGCGCTGACCGCCGAGCTGGAAGCCGAGGTGGCGACCGCGCAAAAGGCCGCCGAAGCCCATGGCACCTTTGCCAGCGATCTCGCCCCCAGCGCCGCCGACATGTTCGAGGAGGTCTACCAGGACCTGCCGCCGCACCTGCGCCGCCAACGCCAACAGCTCGGGAAGTGACGCCATGACCGTACAACAGGAAGCCGACCTGCCGACCCAGGCCGGCAGCCGCAGCACCCTGACCATGATCCAGGCCATCCGCTCGGCAATGGACGTGATGCTCGAACGCGACGACAACGTGGTGGTGTTCGGCGAGGACGTCGGCTACTTCGGCGGCGTCTTTCGCTGCACCGAGGGCCTGCAGGCCAAATATGGCGCCTCGCGGGTGTTCGATGCGCCCATCTCGGAGAACGGCATCGCCGGCGCCGCCGTGGGCATGGGCGCCTACGGCCTGCGCCCGGTGGCGGAGATCCAGTTCGCCGATTACGTCTACCCGGCCATCGACCAGATCGTCTCCGAGGCGGCGCGCCTGCGCTATCGCTCGGTGGGCCAGTTCACCTCGCCGCTGGTGTTCCGCATGCCCTGTGGCGGCGGTATCTATGGCGGCCAGACCCACAGCCAGAGCCCCGAGGCCATGTTCACCCAGGTGTGCGGCCTGCGCACCGTGATGCCGTCCAATCCCTACGACGCCAAGGGCCTGCTGATCGCCTCCATCGAAAGCGACGACCCGGTGATCTTTCTCGAACCCAAGCGCCTCTACAACGGCCCCTTCGACGGCCATCACGACCGCCCGGTAACGCCCTGGTCGGGCCATCCGGCCAGCGCCGTGCCGGACGGCTATTACCGGGTCGAGCTGGAACGGGCCGCCGTGGTCCGTCCCGGCAAGCAGGTCACGGTGCTGACCTATGGCACCACCGTCTGGGTCGCCCTGGCGGCCGCCGCCGAGACCGGCATCGATGCCGAGGTGATCGACATCCGCAGCCTCTGGCCGCTGGATCTGCAGACCCTCACCGATTCGGTGAACAAGACCGGCCGCTGCGTGGTGGTCCACGAAGCCACCCGCACCTGCGGCTATGGCGCCGAGCTGGTGTCCCTCATGCAGGAGCACTGCTTCCATCGCCTGGAGGCGCCCATCGAGCGCGTGACCGGCTGGGACACCCCCTATCCGCATGCCCAGGAGTGGGACTACTTCCCGGGTCCGTCCCGGGTCGGCGCCGCGCTCAAGCGCGTCATGGAGGTCTGAGATGGGTACCTATGTCATCAAGATGCCCGACATCGGCGAAGGCATCGCCGAGGTGGAACTGGTCAAGTGGTACGTGGCGGTAGGGGATGAAGTCGGCGAAGACCAGACCCTCGCCGACGTCATGACCGACAAGGCCATGGTGGAGATCCCTTCCCCGGTGGTGGGCCGGGTGGTCGCCCTGGGCGGCGAGCCTGGCCAGGTGCTGGCCGTGGGCGCCGAGCTGATCCGCCTGGAGGTGGCCGGTGACGGCAACCTGCGCGAGGCCAGTCGCCCCGTGCCGATGGAAGCCGCGACGGCGCCAGCACCCAAGGCGGAAGCGCCCAAGCCCGCGGCGGCCCCTGCTCCGCGACGCGCGGACCTGGAGCTCCCGCGCGACGACGAGCGACCGGCCTCCCGACCGGCCCCCGGCAGCCCGCCGCTGGCGTCTCCCGCGGTGCGCCAGCACGCCTGGGACCTGGGCATCGAATTGCGCTTCGTCACCGGCAGCGGTCAGGGCGGGCGCATCCTGCATGGCGATCTGGAAGCCTATGTGCAGCAACGCGACGCCGGACTGCCACCGGCCACTGGCGGCGGTGGCCTGGCGAAACGCAGTGGCGAGGAGCGTATCCCGCTGATCGGCCTGAGACGCAAGATCGCCGAGAAGATGCAGGCCGCCAAGCGGCATATCCCCCACTTCACCTATGTGGAAGAGGTGGATGTCACCGAGCTGGAAGCCTTGCGCGCCACCCTCAACCAGCGCTGGCAGGGGCGTCGGGCCCATCTCACCCTGCTGCCCTTCCTGGCTCGCGCCCTGGTAGTGGCGGTGCGGGACTTTCCGCAGATGAATGCGCGCTTCGACGAAGACAGCAGTACCGTGACCCGCTATGGCGCCGTGCACCTGGGCATCGCCACCCAGGGCGAACAGGGTCTCGCGGTGCCGGTGGTACGGCACGCCGAAACCCTGGATCTCTGGGGCTGCGCCCAGGAGGTGGCCCGGCTGGCCACCGCGGTGCGCGGCGGCAAGGCCGGTCGCGACGAACTGTCCGGCTCGACCCTGACCATCAGCAGCCTCGGTCCGCTGGGAGGCATCGCCTCCACGCCCATCATCAACCATCCCGAGGTGGCCATCATCGGCGTCAATCGCATCGTCGAGCGCCCGGCCTTCCGCAACGGCCTGGTGGTGCCACGCAAGCTGATGAATCTCTCCGCCTCCTTCGACCACCGGCTGATCGATGGCCAGGACGCCGCCAGCTTCATCCAGGCCGTGCGCCAGCTGCTCGAACAACCCGCCACCCTCTTCCTGGAGTAGCCATGGACACCCGACTCCTCATCATCGGCGGCGGTCCCGGCGGTTATGTCGCCGCCTTGCGCGCCGCCCAGCTGGGCATCGCCACCACCCTGGTGGAGGGCGCCGCCCTCGGCGGTACCTGCCTCAACGTCGGCTGCATTCCCTCCAAGGCGATGATCCATGTCGCCGAGGAATACCATCGCGCCAGCGGTCGCGCTGAGCATGGCAGCCTGGGCATCCGCCACGGCCGCCCGGAGCTGGATCTTGGCCAGGCCGTGGCCTGGAAGAACGGCATCGTCGATCGTCTCACCACCGGCGTCGCCGCCCTGCTCAAGAAGCAGGGCGTGACGGTGGTCGAGGGCTGGGCCGAAATCCTCGATGGCAAGACCGTCGAGGTGCAGCGCGCCGGCGGCGAGCGGCTGCGCATCCGCACCGAGCACCTGGTGCTGGCGATGGGCTCCACCTCGGTGGAATTGCCCAGCCTGCCCTTCGGGGGTCCGGTGATATCGGCCACCGAAGCCTTGTCACCCACGGAAATTCCCGAGCACCTGGTGGTGGTGGGCGCCGGCTATATCGGCCTGGAACTGGGCATCGCCTATCGCAAGCTGGGCGCCCGGGTCGCGGTGGTGGAAGCCCAGTCGCGTCTGCTGCCCGGCTACGATGCCGAGCTCACGGCACCGCTGCGGCAGCGGTTGGAACGCCTGGGCATCGAGCTGCACCTGGGCTGTACCGTCGCCGGTCTGGCCGCGGACGGCGCGGGCCTGCGGATGACCCGTGGCGACGGTCAGGAAGAGCTTCTGCCGGCCCAGCGCATCCTGGTCGCCGCCGGCCGCCGCCCCCGCACCGAAGGCCTGGAGCGCCTGCCGCTGGACTACGACGGTCGCTATATCCGCGTCGACGACGGCTGTCGTACCAGCATGACCGACGTCTGGGCCATCGGTGATCTCACCGGCGAACCCCTGCTGGCCCACCGCGCCATGGCCCAGGGCGAGGTGGTGGCCGAGCTGATCGCCGGCAAGCGGCGGCGTTTCGCCCCGGTGGCCATCCCGGCGGTCTGCTACACCGATCCGGAAATCGTGGTGGTCGGCCTCACCCCCGAGCAGGCCAAGGCCCAGGGGCTGGAGACCAAGGTCGCCAGCTTCCCCTTCGCTGCCAATGGCCGTGCCCTCACTCTTGAGGCGCCGGAAGGCTTCGTGCGGGTGGTGGCCCGCGCGGACGACCACCGTATCCTCGGCTGGCAGGCCACCGGGCAGCAGGTGGCGGAACTGGCCACGGCCTTTTCCCATAGTCTGGAAATGGGCATGCAGCTGGAAGACGTCGCCGCCACCCTGCACCCCCACCCCACCCTGGGCGAAGCGGTGCAGGAAGCGGCGTTGCGGGCCCTGGGCCGGGCTCTGCATCTGTGACCGGCCTGCCGCGCGACAGCCTGGCGCGGAGCATCCTCGACGAGGCTCTGGCCGGGCTGTGCCGGCGCAGTGGTCTGGCGCCGGACGCCCTGCTCGCCGCCGAAGGCGTCCAGCTATCCGACCTGCTGCTTGGCCGCGAGCGCCTCTCGGCGCCGCTGTTCGGCCAGCTGTGGTATCGCCTGGCGCGGCGTTTCGATGATGAATTCTTCGCCCTCGGTCCGCGCCCGCTGCCGGCGGGCAGCTTCGCCTTTCTCTGCCAGAGCACCCGCCTGCAACCGACCCTGGGCGATGCCCTGCGGCAAAGCGTCGACTTCCTGCGGCTGACCCTCGGCGTCGACCTGCGCCTGCAGCGCAATGGCGAGCGGGTGGCCCTGCGGCTGGCCGCGGGCAGTCTGCCGGGCAGCTTCGCCGTCTTCACCCTCTGGCTGATCCTGCACGGCCTGGCCTGCTGGCTGGTGGGCCGTCGCTTGCCGCTGGAGGACATCCGCCAGACTGCCGAGGAGCCGCCAGCGGAACTGCTGGCCGACTATCGGCAGCGCTTCGGCTCCAGGCTGAGCTTCGCCCGCGGCGAAGACTGCCTGCTGCTGGACGCTGCCGTGCTGGACCTGCCGATCCGCCGTACTGCCGCGGACGCACGGCGCTTCATCGCTGCCGCGCCGGGCAATCTGCTGGTGCATTATCGCGACGACGCCAACCTGATCGCCCGCATCCGCGCCCTGTTGCGCAGCCGCGCACCGGAGCACTGGCCGGACGCCGTGAGCCTGGCCGCGACTCTGGGCCTGGCGCCCGCCACCCTGAGGCGCCAGCTGGCGGCGAGCGGCCAGACCTACCAGGGCCTCAAGGACGAACGCCGGTGCCGCCTGGCCTGTCGCCAGCTGGACCAGGGCGCCCTGGCCCTGGACGAACTGGCCCTGCGCCTGGGTTTCGCCGATCCCCGTTCCTTCCAGCGCGCCTTTCGCAAGTGGACGGGCCTCAGCCCCCTCGGCTATCGCCAACGCCAGACCCGGGCAGGTTAGCCGTCGGCCAACTGGGCGGCGATGGCGGCGGTATCGATCACCGAGCGCACCTCGCGGATGCGTCCGTTCTCGAAGCGATAGAAGACATGTTCGCTGAAGCGTACGCGCCGTCCGTTCACCGCCAGCCCGAACAGCTCGCCGCGCGGCGTGCAATCGAAATCCAGCTGCGCGGCCAGCCAGGGTGCCTCGACCACCAGCAGATGGGCGGTGAAGTGCAGATCGGGAATGGCGGCGTGATCGCCTTCCAGCATGGCCTGATAGCCGGCCAATCCCAACGGGCGACCGTTATGCTCGACGGCCTCGTCGACATAACGGCCAAGCGCCGTCCAGGCCTGGCGATTGAGGCAGTCGAGGTAGGCCTGGTAATGGCTGCCGAGTTCGGTTGCGGCGAGGGACATGATGAATTCTCCAAGGGCGTTGACTGCTACAGGGGACCGCGCCAGGCCGGCAAGACTCCCGTCACCCGAGGCGATTCCTCACCAGACGGCCACCCTGCAGGATGACGTCGAGTCTTTCGCCCTGTCCCACCAGACAGGAGATATCAGTCAGCGGATCGCCATCCACGACCAGCAGATCGGCCAGAGCTCCGGTCGCGATGCAACCCAGCTCGCCCTCGCGTTCAAGGATGCGTGCCGCGACACTGGTGGCGCTGCGCAAGGCCTCCAGATTGCCCAGCACCTCGGCGCGGATGCGCAGTTCCTGGGTCTGGTATTCGTGCATTTCGCCCAGCAGGTCGGAGCCGTAGCCCATGGGCACGCCCGCCTCGGCGAAGAATTCCAGGGCCCGACGGCCCGCCAGACGGACGTCTTCGATCTTGGCCACGGAGTCCGCCGGCAGACCATAGCGGGCGCCGTGCTCGGCGAGCATCTCGTAGGTCACCTGAGTGGGCACGGCGAAGGCGCCCCGCTCGCGCATCAACTGCGCCGTCTCCCGGTCGACCAGATTGCCGTGTTCGATGGTGCGCACCCCGCACGCCACGGCGCGGCGAATGGCCCGAGCGGTATAGGCATGAGCCATCACATAGGTATTGGCCGCCTCGGCTTCCTCGACGATGGCGCGAATCTCGGCTTCGCTGTACTGGGTATTGGCAATGGGATCGGTGGGCGAGGAAACACCGCCGGAGGCCATGATCTTGATCTGGCTGGCGCCCTGCTGCAGTTCTTCGCGTACCGCTTTGCGCACGTTGTCCACCCCGTCCACCACCCGAGCGATGGCGCCGGCGCGGAAGCAGCAACTGCACGGCTCGTTCAGCAGCAGCTCCCCGCGCGCCCGCATGTCTCCATGGCCGCCCGTCTGTGACAGCGCCTTGCCGGAGGCGAAGATCCGCGGGCCCGGCACCAGCCCCAGGGCGATGGAGCGCGCCAGCGCCCAGTCCGCGCCGCCGGCATCGCGGACGGTAGTGAAGCCGCGCTCGAGCATCGCGCCCAGGATCGGCAGGGCGCGGTACATGATGATGGCGTTGGGCTGCAGGGCGTTGAAGCCCAGGTTGGCACTGGACGCCAGCACATGCACGTGGCAATCGATGAGGCCCGGCATCAGGGTGCGACCCCCGAGGTCGATGACCGTAGCAGCGACCGGCGGGTTAGCGCCCTGATCGCGTACCGCGGTGATGCGCTCACCCTCCACCAGGACTTCCTTGCCGGTGATCAGGGCGCCGCTCGCCAGATCCAGCAGCTTGCCGTTGCGCAGCAGTAGAGAGGTGCTTTGGGTCATGCGGATTCTCCCGAGGGTTGGCCGCTGGCGGCGTCGCGAAACAGCGCGGCGCCCCCGGCACTGATGGCCGCGGCGAACATGATGTAGAAGGCCGGTGCCAGCGGGCTGCCGGTGGCGGCGATCAGCCAGGTCACGGTAAAGGTGGCGAAGCCGCCGAACAGCGTCACCGCGAAGTTGTAGGCCACCGAGAGCCCGGTGGAGAGCACCCGGGTCGGCAACAATTCGCCGAAGGCCGCCAGCAGACCACCCAGGTACCCGGAGATCAGCAGCCCCAGCACGGCCTGGAACACCAGCAGGGAAGCCAGGCCAGGCCAGCGATTGAGCATCCAGAACAGCGGCCAGGCGGCGCAAAAGATGGCCACGGCGGACCCCAGCAGCCAGGGTCGCTTGCCATGGCGATCCGCAAGACGCCCTACCAGTGGCGTCGCCACCAGCAATACCAGGCCACCGAGCATGCCGGCGGTGAAGCCCAGACCACTGGGCAGGCCCAGCACCCGCGTTGCATAGGACGGCAGGTAGAACAGCACGGCATAGGTGCACACCGTCCAGAGCACGACCATGGAAAAGCTGGTCGCCGTCTGCCGCGGGTAGACGCGCAGGACCTCACGCAAGGGCGACTGGGCCCGCTCGACGGTGGCATAGGCCGGCGTCTCGTCGATGCGGCTGCGGATATAGAACCCGACGGGACCGATCAGCGAGCCGAACAGGAACGGCAGCCGCCAGCCCCAGCTCTCCAGTTGCTCCGGCGTCAACAGCGCCGACAGCAGGGCGCCGAAGCCCGCCCCCAGCGCCACGGCCACGCCGATGCTGGCCTGGATCCAGCTGGAGTAATAGGCCTTCTGGCCAGCGGGTGCGTGCTCGGTAAGAAAGGCGGTGGCGCTGCCCATCTCGCCACCGGCGGAAAAACCCTGCAGCAGCCGGGCGAAGACGATGAGCGCGGGGGCGAACAGGCCGAGCTGGGCATAGCCCGGGGTCACCGCGATGATCAGGGTGCCAGCGGCCATCAGCAGGATGGTCAGGGACAGCGCCGCCTTGCGGCCACGGCGATCGGAGTAGATACCGAGCAGAATCCCCCCGACCGGCCGCATGAAAAAGCCGACCCCGAAGGTGGCGAGGGCCAGCAGATAGGAGGTCAGCTCGTTGGCGCTCGGAAAGAACACCTTGGCGATGATCACGGAGAAGAAGCTGTAGACAGTGAAGTCGAACCACTCCAGACCGTTGCCGATCACGGTGGCGATCACCGCCTTGTTGGCCTGGCGGCGCTGGACGGCGGACGGCTGCGGAAAGGTCGTAGCGCTCTGCATTGTTGGCTCCCTGAATGCGAGTCGCGCAGGAAACTCGGGAGTCCCTGCACCGGCGACGGCAGTTTCGATAAAGGAAACAGGACGAGGATCTCCGCCCTCTGCCGCCGAGCTTAAGGGGCTACCCGAGACGCAGGAAAACGCTGATTGCAGGGGTTTGCATGCGCCTGACGCATGCAAGAAGGATCAGTGCGACGCGCTCAGGCTGTCGTTCAGCCAGGTCTCGAAACGGCGCGCCGCCAGGCCCGGCTGACGATCGCCCGGCCACAGCAGGTAGTAACCCCCCTGCCCCTGCACGCATTCGCTACAGGCTGCCACCAGCGCACCCGAGTGCAGGTGGGCATCGATCATGGGGCGCCAACCCAGGACGATACCGTGGCCGGCAATCGCCAGATCGACCAGGATGGGGTACTGACTCACGGTGAGCCGCTGGCGGATCCGCGGGGCGGGATAGCCCAGCCGCGCGAACCATTCCGCCCAGGACAGCCAGCGCCGCTGCCCGTCCTCGATCATCAGCAGGCACCGGTCGAGCAGCTCCGGGGGTGACAGCTGACGCCCGCTCAGGTAGTCCGGCGCGCAATAGGCGCCTACCCACTCGGGAAACAACTGGCGGCCAGCCAACCCCGGGGGCGGCGGTTCACGCAGGAAATAGAGCGCCAGATCGAATTCGGGCTTGAGCAGGGTATCGAGGTTGTCCAGCACCCGCAGGCGCACGTCGATGCCGGGAAAGGCACTGGCGAAGCGGCCGATCAGCGGGCCCAGCCAGAGCGCGGCCACGCCCGAGGAACAGGCCAGCACCAGCTGCTGCTCGCCGCTGATATCCATGACGTCCGCGGTGGTTTCCGCGAGACCCGCGAGCAACTGCTGAACCCGTTCAGCATAGCGCTGCCCGGAGACTGTCAGGTGCAGCCGCTTGTGCTCTCGACGAAACAGCGCGCGACCGAGAAAGGCCTCCAGCTGCGCCACCTGACGGCTGATGGCGCTCTGCGTGAGGTTGAGCTCCAGCGCCGCCCGGGTAAAGCTGCCGAGCCTGACCGTTGCCTCGAAGGCAATCAGATTGGTCAGGGGTGGCAAGGGCTCGATACGCATCCGGAGGCTCTGTAACGCTGGGCTGAAACGGCCAGTCTAGCGCCGCTGACGGGCGCGGGATGTGCTCAACGATGCTCGAACTTCCCCGGACGCTTCTCGACGAAGGCCGCCATGCCTTCCTTCTGGTCGGCGCTGGCGAACAGCGAATGGAAGACCCGGCGCTCGAAGCGGATGCCCTCGGCCAGGCTGGTCTCGAAGGCGCGATTGACGCTTTCCTTGAGCAGCAGGGTCGCCGGCAGCGAACGACTGGCGATGCCGCGGGCGGTTTCCAGGGTGCGCTCAAGCAGTTCGTCGGCGGGAAACACCTGGGCAACCAGCCCGGCACGCTCGGCTTCGGCGGCGTGCAGCTGCCGCCCGGTCAGGCACAGTTCCATGGCCTTGGCCTTGCCCAGGGCGCGGGTCAGCCGCTGGGTACCGCCGATGCCCGGAATGACGCCCAGGGTGATCTCGGGCAGGCCGAAGCGCGCGGTGTCGGCGGCATAGATGAAGTCGCACAGCAGCGCCAGTTCGCAACCACCGCCCAGGGCATAGCCGGCGACGGCGGCGATCAGCGGTTTGCGCCGCTCGGCGATGCGGTCGGCGACGCGGAAGTAGTCGTCCAGGTAGATCTGCGGATAGCCCTGCCCGGCCATTTCCTTGATGTCGGCGCCCGCGGCGAAGGCCTTGGCCGAGCCGGTGAGCACCACGCAACCGACCTCGGGATCGGCGTCCAGGCGCGCCAGCAGGGCATCCAGCTCATGGAGCAGCTGGGCATTGAGGGCGTTGAGCGCCTTGGGGCGATTGAGGGTGATGAGGGCGACGCGCGCCTCGATCTCCAGCAGCAGGGTCGATTCGGTAGAGGCTTCGCTCATGGTCTTGTCCTTGTCTAGTCGTTGAGTTCCAGCGCCATGGCCGTGGCCTCGCCGCCGCCGATGCAGATGGCCGCCACGCCCCGGCGCAGACCGCGCTGGCGCAGCGCCTGGATCAGGGTCACCAGGATCCGCGCACCGGACGCGCCGATGGGATGGCCCAGGGCACAGGCGCCACCGTGCACGTTCAGGCGCTCCGGGTCCAGCCCCAGGGCATCCTGGGCGGCCAGGGCCACCACGGCGAAGGCTTCGTTGATCTCGAACAGGTCGACGTCGCTCAGCTGCCAGTCGATGCGCTCGAGCAAGGTGCGGATGGCGCCGATGGGCGCGGTGGGAAAGTCGCCCGGGGCGCCGGCATGGGCGGCATGGCCACGGATCGTCGCCAGCGGCCTCAGCCCTTCGCGCCCGGCCGTGCTGGCCCGCATGAGCAGCAGCGCCGCGGCGCCATCCGAGATGGAACTGGCGTTGGCCGCGGTGACGGTACCGCCTTCGCGAAAGGCCGGCTTGAGGGTGGGAATGCGCGCCGGATCGGCACGGCGGGGTTGCTCATCGGTGTCGATGCTCAGGGTCTCCTTGCGCCCCGCCACCTCCACCGCGACGATCTCGCTGGCGAAGGCACCGCTGGCCTGGGCCTGGCGCGCCCGGGCGAGGGACTGCTGGGCATAGGCATCCTGGCGTTCGCGGCCGATGCCCAGGCGCGCGGCGCAATCCTCGGCGAAGGTGCCCATCAGGCGCCCGGGTTCATAGGCGTCTTCCAGGCCGTCGAGAAACATGCTGTCGATCAGGGCGCCGTGGCCGAGGCGGTAGCCGCTGCGGGCCTTTTCCAGCAGATAGGGCGCGCGACTCATGCTTTCCATGCCGCCCGCCACCACCACCTCGGCACTCCCGGCGCGCAGCAGGTCATGGCCGAGGATGGCCGCCTGCATCCCCGAACCGCACATCTTGTTCAGGGTGGTGCAGCGCGTGCTCTGGGCCAGACCGGCGCCAAGCGCCGCCTGGCGTGCCGGTGCCTGGCCGAGGCCAGCGGGCAGCACGCAGCCCAGCAGCACCTCGTCGACCCGTTCTGGCGCCCAGCCCGCCCGCTCCAGTGCGGCGCGGACCACGGCGCTGCCCAGTTGCGGCGCCGACAGCGCGGCCAGTTCGCCACCCAGGGCGCCCATGGGCGTACGGGCGGCGGCGACGATGACAATGGGATCGTTCATGGCAACTCTCCTAGGCCCTTACGAAAAGTGCCTACACTTGGTGATGCTTCGTTGAAAAGCGCCTGGGTGGCCAGCCCCGTCGGAATGCTCATTTACCACTCGTAAACTCGCTCGCCGGTCCGCTTCCTCAGCGCTTTTCGCCTCGCCTGACCATCGCTCGGCGACTCTTCGTACAGGGCCTAGCGCGGGGCCATGCGCAGCGCGCCGTCGAGGCGGATCACCTCGCCGTTGAGCATGGGATTCTCGATGATGTGGCGGACCAGGGCGGCGAATTCCTCGCCGCGGCCGAGGCGCGGCGGAAAGGGCACGTTGGCGGCCAGGGCGTCGCGTACCTCGGGGGTCATGCCGGCCATCATGGGCGTCTCGAAGACGCCCGGCGCTATGGTCATGACCCGGATGCCCTGCCCGGCCAGCTCGCGCGCCGCCGGCAGGGTGAGCGCGGCGACGCCCCCCTTGGACGCGGCATAGGCGGCCTGGCCAATCTGGCCATCGAAGGCGGCGATCGAGGCGGTGTTGACGATCACGCCGCGCTCGCCGTCGGCCTCGGCCATGCCCCTGGCCATGGCCGCGGCGGCCAGGCGCAGGACATTGAAGCTGCCCACCAGATTGACGTTGATGATGCGCGCGAAGGCGGCGAGGTCGTGGGGGCCGTTACGTCCGAGGATGCGTGCGCCGCCGACGATGCCGGCGCAGTTGATCGCCCCCTGCAGACTGCCCCAGCGGGCCAGCACGGCATCCAAGGCGGCGCTCAGGGCCTCGGCATCGGTCACGTCCACGGCCAGCGCCAGGGCCTGGTCGCCGAACCGTTCGGCGTGGGCCTGTACGGCCTCGGCCTGGAGATCCAGCATTGCCACCCGGGCGCCTGCCGCGATCAGTCCCTCAGCGGTGGCGGCGCCAAGGCCCGACCCAGCGCCGGTTACCAGAAAGTTTCGCTCGTCGATGCGCATGGTGGCACTCCCCAGGATGATGGACTCATCTTCGATCCTCGGCCGGGGTCGGACAAGGGCCGGAGCGCTCAGTCGCACCGAGCGATCCGGCCCCTCGTTCACCAGGGCAGGGCTTGCCCCTGGTAGTCGAGAAAGGCGCAGCCAGGCTGGCCGGCCCGCGCCTCGATCGTCGCCACCAGACCGGCGACGCTATCGGCCACCTCGACCGGCGCGCTGGAGCCGCCCAGTTCGGTGCGCACCCAACCCGGGTGCAGGGCCAGCACGGCGAACGCCGGTCGCCGCCCGGCGACCCAGCTCTGCAGCAGGCTGTTGAGCGCTGCCTTGCTGGCGCCATAAAGCGGCATTTCGGCGGCTCGTGCCAGGCTGACGCTGCCCATCTGCGAACTCAGGCAGGCCGCCACCCCGGCAGCGGCCATCCGCGGTGCCAGAGTCTCCAGCAGCCGCAGCGGCGCCACCGCATTGGTGAGGAATAGCTCGCCCAGCTCCGCGACCGTCGCCCGCGGCCCCTCTTCTTCCATCGGCCCCATGATTCCGGCATTGACGATCAGCCGCTCCAGCGAGCCGTCACCCAGCTCGTCCAGTAGTCGCGTGCCCAGGTCGGGATCGCGCAGATCGCCGGTCACTACCCGCAACCGCCCCTTGGCGGTCGCGGCCAGGGCATCCAACGCGGCGTTCGGCGTTCGCACCACCGCCAAAACCTGAGCCCCTTGCCTCAGATAGCGCTCCACCAGCCCCAACCCTATGCCCCGCGAGGCACCTATCACCCAGACCTTCATCGTCTTCTCCTCAGTCCACCAACGTGATGCGCAGATGCCGTTTCTTGCCCAGACTCACCCGCCGACCCGCGTCGCTCAGCGCCAGACGGATAGCGGGATCCATCACCGGCTGCTCGTCCAGGCGCAGGCCGCCGCCTTCCGCCAGTCGACGTACCGCACTGCGCGACGGTTGCACTCCCGCCTCGACCAGCAACTCGACCAGGGTGACGCCCGCGTCCAGTTGCCTGCGGCTCACGGCGACCTCCGGCAACTGCCCGGAGCCGTCTCGATCAGCGAATACCTCGGCGGCGGCTGCCTCAGCCTCGCGTTGCGCCCGCTCGCCATGGGCCAGCCGGGTCGCCTCGTTGGCCAGCACGCTCTTCGCCAGATTGATTTCCGTACCGCCCAGGGCGCCCAGTCGGTGGACTTCGTCCAACGGCAATTCGGTAAACAGGGCCAGGAAGCGCTCGACGTCGGCATCGTCGCAATTGCGCCAGAACTGCCAGAAGTCGAAGGCCGACAGCCGTTCCTCGTTGAGCCAGACCGCGCCCTGGGCCGACTTGCCCATCTTGCGCCCGTCACGGGTGGCCAGCAGTGGCATGGTCAGGCCATGGAGCCGGGGACCGCCCTGCCGGCGCGACAGCTCCACGCCGTTGATGATGTTGGCCCACTGATCGGCGCCGCCCAGTTGCAGGGTGCAGCCATAGCGCCGCGACAACTCGACGAAATCGTAGGCCTGCAGCAGGGTGTAGCCGAATTCCTCGAAGGACAGCGAGTGCTCGCGGTCGAGGCGATTCCTGATGGCATCGAAGGTCAGCAGCCGGTTGATGGAGAAGTGCCGGCCCACGGCGCCGAGAAAATTCAGGTAGCCGAGGCCATCGAGCCATTCGGCGTTGTCCACCACCAGGGCGCGGCCATGGCCATCGCCCACTTCCAGGTAGCGGTGAAAAGCCTTGGCGATACCGGCCATGTTCAGCGCGATCTGCCCCTCGGTCAGCACCGGGCGGCTGCTGTCGCGAAAGCTGGGGTCGCCGATACGGGTGGTGGCCCCGCCGATCAGCAGGAGGATGGGATGGCCGGCGCGCTGCAGCCAGCGCATCAGCATCAGCCCCTGCAGGTGACCGACGTGGAGGCTGTCGGCGGTGGCGTCGAAGCCGAGATAGCCGGTCACCGGTCCGGCGGCAAGGGCGCGGGCGAGGCCGTCACGATCGGTGGTCTGGTGCACGAAGCCGCGGGCTTCGAGGGTGGCGAGCAGGTCTTGCTGGGTGCTGTCCATGGGGTCTCCTGTGGCTGGACGGTGCCAGGGAGACCGGGAGAAGTTGCCTTGACCGAGCCGCCCTAGGCGGTTCGGTCATGCAGCGCAGTACCTACCACCCGATGTTGGTCAGGTAGTAGTAATAGGCGCTAATGGGGCAGAGGAAGGTTCGCATGGGGCGCCACGCTACCGGCTCGCCCAGCGATTGGCAACTGCGAACCGCTCGCACTGCCGCTTCGACCAGATGTCGCACCTCCCCTGGCAGGCGCTGAACGAACGGCGACAGTGGCGTTCCGACACCTGTCCTTTGCCAGCAGTATCGAGACGCAGAGATGAACGTACCCGCTCCACCCCTAGTGATCCCCAGCGCCGACGTGGCGTTTCCAGGTGTACCTGGACAAGGAAAATCCCTTGCGTGAGAGGATCCCACCGATGAAAAGCATCACCCCGGCCAATCTGCTGCTGCTACTGCTTTGCCTCACGGTACTGGCCTACGCGACCGACCTGATCGGCTAGTCTCGGCCTGGAACACTCTCAATGAGGCATAGCTGATGGTTGCCGTCCGGCGTCTCTTGGCCTAGCGTTCAGGCCGTGTCCGTCAGAGAACTACAGCGTCATGCCCAGCCAACTCTCCAGCACCGTCGAAAGCATCGAGCTGCTGGCGTCCCTGGATTCCGTCGCGGCGCTCCTGCGCGTCGTCTGTGATGTCAGCGGCCTTGGGGTCGCCACCATCGCCGAGGTCACCGAGCAGCGCTGGATCGCCTGCGCGGTGGAAGATCGCCTCGCCTTCGGCCTGCAACCCGGCGCCGAACTGGACCTCGAATCCACGCTGTGCAACCACGTGCGCTCCTCCCACGAGGCCGTGATCATCAGCGACGTGACCCAGAACCCCACCTACTGCGATCATCCGGCACCCGGCCTCTATGGCTGGAAGAGCTACCTGTCGGTCCCGGTGTTTCGTCCCAACGGGACTTTTTTCGGGACGCTGTGCGCCTTCGATCCCCAGCCCGGGCCACTACTGGAGCAGCGTTCGGTGATAGCTACCCTGGATGGCTTCGCCCGTCTGCTGGGTGAATTGCTCGCCCGCGAAGAACAACGTCGCGAGGAAAGCCCCGGCCCGCGCGGCGATCGCGATCTGGAGCCCTTGCGCGAGCAGTTGCTGGTGCTCCTGGAAGAAGATCTGCAGCGCCCGCTCCAGGCGCTGGCCACCCAGGACCTGTCCGCGGCTACGCCCCAGGTCCGGCACTGGCAAACCGAGGCACGCCGCCTGGCCGAACGCAGCGCCGTGGCCGCCGATTTCGTGCGCGTGCGCCTGGGTCATGGCCTGCCGCTGAAACCGGCGCTGGTGGACGACGTCAATGAACGGCTCCTGGGCTTGTTCGCCACGCTGCAGACTCGCGTTCCCGAGCAGACATTGAGCAGCGAATTGCCGGCCTTGCCGGCCGCCCTGCGTCTGGACCTGCCTCGCGTGCTGCAGGCGCTGGACGCCATGCTGGAGCAGGCCGCGTCCAGCAATTCCCCTGGGGGCAACCTGTTGCTGCGCGGCGAGATCCACGAACGCTGCTATAGCCTTGTCGTGGAAAGCAGCACCGCCGTGGTGGACCCTGGCACTCTGGGCCAGCTGTTCCAGCCGGCGCTGAGCAAGGCCGACCTGGCGCAGCCCGCGCGCCTGGACCTGGGCCTCTATGTCGCCCGGGAAATCGCCCGCGGTCATGGCGGCAGCCTGGTCGCGCGCCTGGAGGACAGTCGCCTGCGTTTCATCCTTACCCTACCCACTGCCCTGGATTGATACCCTTGCCCTTGCCCTCTCCCTTGCTGGTGATCCGTCACGGCGAAACCGACTGGAACGCCAGCGGCCGCCTCCAGGGTCGCCAGGACATACCCCTCAATGGTCGCGGCCGCGCCCAGGCCGAAGCCGTGGGCCTGGCCCTGCGTGAACGCCTCGACGTCTCTCGCTTCGCCTGCCTGAGCAGCCCGCTGCAACGCGCCAGCGCGACGCTCGATCTGATCCTGGCGCAGCTGCCGGGCACGCCGAAAAGCCTGGGCCGCGATGCGCGCCTGGCGGAAAAGGCCTTTGGTGACTGGGAGGGCCTGGACATGCCGACCATCATCCAGCGCTATCCGGAGCAGCACGCCCGACGCGTCGCCGAGCCCTATACCTTTCGGGTACCCGGTGGCGAAAGCTATGCCGATGCCGCCGAGCGAGTGCGCCCGCTGCTGGAAGAACTCCAGGGTCCCACGCTACTAGTGGCCCATGGCGCCCTGATCCGCAGCCTGCTGGTGGCGACCGGTCTGGCCAGCCCTGAGGTGGCGACCCGGATGGTCATCCACCAGGGCCGCTGGCTGGAACTCGATGCGGCCGGTTATGCGTGGTACAGCGCGCCTGGCTGGGACGACCAGTCCTAACTCAGCCGCCGGGCGAACTGGCTGACCGCGCCCACCACCTGGCGGGCGCCCTCCTGGATCTCGGTGATGCGCACCCCGGCGTTGCTCGCC
This sequence comes from Pseudomonas sp. PS02302, assembly GCF_029959585.1. NCBI lineage: Bacteria > Pseudomonadati > Pseudomonadota > Gammaproteobacteria > Pseudomonadales > Pseudomonadaceae > Pseudomonas > Pseudomonas sp. PS02302. The sequence goes on along the minus strand of NZ_JASCON010000051.1, from coordinate 16,816 downwards.
AGGTGCAGCCCCTGCTCCGCCTGCTGGCGACTGGCGGCCATGTTGCTGACTGCGGTCTGCGCCAGTTGCTGATTCTGCTGCACCACCCCGACGATTTCTTCGGTGGCCTTGCTGGTACGCCCGGCCAGTTGCCGGACCTCGTCCGCCACCACGGCGAACCCCCGGCCCTGCTCGCCCGCCCGGGCGGCTTCGATGGCGGCGTTGAGCGCCAGCAGATTGGTCTGCTCGGCGATGCCGCTGATGGTCTTGACGATGGCGCTGATCACCAGCGACTGCTTGCCGAGGTCTTCGATGCCATTGGCGGCGACCTGGATCTCGTCGGCGATGCGGGTCATCACCGCGACCGTGTCCTGCACCACCGCCGCACCCTGACGGGCGCTTTCGTCGGTGGTCTGGGAGATGTCGAAGGCGACCCGCGCGGCTTCGGCCACCGCCAGCTCCTGCTCCACCTGCTCGGTGATGACGGTGGCGAACTTGATGACCTTGTACAGCTCGCCGCGAGTGTTGAGCACCGGGTTGTAGGAGGCTTCCAGCCAGACCGTGCGGCCATGGCTGTCGATGCGCTTGAAGCGACTGGCCACGTAGTCACCCCGGTTGAGCCGTTCCCAGAAGGCGCGATAGTCGGCCGAGTCGGCCTCTTCTCGGCTGCAGAACATCCGATGGTGCTTGCCGACGATCTGCGCCAGCGAATAGCCCATGCCCTGCAGGAAGCGCTCGTTGGCGGTGAGCACCTCGCCGGACAGATCGAATTCGATCACTGCGGTGGAGCGCAGCAGCGCATTGATGATGCCCGAGTGCTCGGTGGAGACTTCCACCTGCTCGGTCCGGTCGTAGGCATAGCAGCGGATCTGCTTGACCTGGCCCTGGCTGTCACGCACCGGCGTCCAGATCGCATAGAGCCAGGCCACCCCGCCCGTGCCGCGCAGCAACCGATAGATGCCACTGGCCTGGTGACCTTCGCTGAAGCTGCGCTTGAGATCGCCGTAGCAGACCAGCTTCTTCACGTAGTCCGGAATGATCTCGTCCAGATTCCGCCCGGTCAGGCTGCCGGGCGCGTAGCCCAGGCAGAGCGCGAAGTTCTCGTTGAAATCCTCGATCCGGCCCTGGGCGTCCAGCAGCAGATGCAGCGAATCCTGATGGAAGGCCGCGCTGACCTGGCGGTGTTCGGACAGTTCGGCTTCGAGATCGGCGATGCGGCGTTTGAGTGCGGAGTTGAACATGGGATCACCCAGGAAAGTTGTGTCTTCCTCTGGTTCGACGCGCCGCGGAATTTCTTGACAACTCGCTGATGAACGCCTGCACCCGGCTCCGGCAGAGGAGGCGCGGGTGGCGCGCCCCGTCTGGCGACTCCCGGCAAACACCACTCGCTCTAGCCTGCCGGTACCGCTTTGATGAGGGACGCCTGCGGTGGCCGACAAAGCCACGGGTAATCCGTTACCCGACCGTTCGACGAAGCGACGAGCGGTATCGTCAAACTGTCGCAGCCACGCGCTCCGGAAGGGTCTGCCGGGCCTGGCCTTCCAGACGTTTCACCAGCGCCCCGAGGTCGATCAGGGTCGCCTGGCGACTGTTGCCCGCGGATCCTACACCCACCCAGCTCTGCGCCCGCTGCGCCGGTACTGCCCCGCCCTCCCCTGGCAACTGCCAGCTGCGCGCCAGGGCATCTGCGCGCAACTCGGTAAAGGCCTCGATGGCCTCGACCCGCTGCACCACGAAACCCAGGCGCTGGCGTTGCCCTTCCACCACGATCACCTGATCGCCGGGACCTGACTCCACCGCTGTCGCACCGGCCAGGGTCCGCAGGCAGACCAGGGTGATCTGCTGGCCGCGGACCTCCATCAATCCCAGCAACCGCGGATCCCGCTGGCCGAGGCGTAGGTAGTGCGTCGGCAGCGGCAGGACCTCCGCCACCTGCTCCAGCGGGACGGCGAACAGCAATTCGGCGAGAAAGGTCAGGCACGGCTGGCGGCGGACCTGACGCCGCTCTTCGCGCAGCAGGTCGCGATCGGTGCGATAGATCCGCGCATAGGCCACCGCCGCCTCCTGGCACCCCAGGGCCAGGTGATCGATCACGATGGCCGCCTCGCCCTCCGCGGCGCTGAACACCCCGCGCAACAGCCCGGGCTGCTCCAGCCCGAAGCCCAGCAGCGGCGCGCACTGCGCCGGATCCCGCCGCCACATGCCGAGCAGCCGCTGGAAGCCGAAGGCCACCCGATACTGACCCCGGTCGCCCGCCGCCAGCACCAGCAGCTGCTCATGATGACCCTGGGCGGGCGTGGCCAGCCCCAGCAGCTCGGACAGCTCCAGCACCGGCAAGGCCTGGCCTCTCAGCTGCACCTGGTAGCGACAGCTGTCGCTGGCGAATTCGCTGGGTGTCAGCTGCGGTCGATCCACCAGCTCCTGCACCACCGCCGCATCCAGGCACAGGCGCCGCCCATCGCACTCGAACAGCAGATAGAGCCGCTCCGCTTCCGTGCCAATGGCGGCCTGCCGCTGTAGCGCCGGCGGCCTGTCGGCACTGACCTCGAAGCCCGGCAAGGCGGCCAGGGTGTCCAGATCCAGCAGATGGACCAGCCGGCCGCTTTCCGGGCGCAGATGGACGCGCCCCAGCAGGCGCCCGGGCGTCCCCTGCAATTGCACGATGGCGTCATCCGCCAGCTTGAGGATGTCCACCACCCCATCGATGGCCAGGCCGAAGCGCCCACCCCCATGACGGATCACGGCGATCCGGCGCTCGTGCTCAACCGCCGGTAGCCCCAGTAGACGATGGCCGTCCACCAGCGGCAGCGGCTGGCCGCCCAGCTCGAAGAGGCCCAGCAACCAGGGCAGCGGACTCGGATGAGGCGCCAGGCGCTCCGGCCAGGGCACCACGCGTTCCAGGGCCTGGGCGGACAGCGCGACTTCCAGTTCGCCGATCCGCACCACACCCTGGGTCACGACCGTCCTCCCCCGACCACCGGCGGGAGGGTGGTGGCCGCGTCCAGTTCCTGGATCAGCTGATTGACCCGCGCCGCATCGTCGAGCTGGGCCGCGGTGGAGCCGTTGATGGCCTCGATGGACTGCTGGGTCTTGCCCACCCCTTCGGCGATCAGGCCGAAGGCCTCGCCCACGCTGCGCGAGATCTCACTGCCCTGGGCGATGCTCTTGACCGACTCCAGGATCAGCTTGTTGATCTCCTTGGTCGCCTGGGACGACTTCTCGGCCAGCTTGCGGACCTCGTCGGCCACGACCGAGAAGCCCAGGCCGTGCTCGCCGGCGCGGGCCGCCTCGATGGCGGCGTTGAAGGCCAGCATGTTGGTCTGATTGGCGATGTCGCTGATCACCTGGACGATGTCCTGGATCCCTCCGGCCGTGGCGCCGATGGCCTCCATGGCGTCCAGCGAGCGGGTCAGGGTCAGGGAACCACGCTCGGCTTCCTCCAGGGTGCGTCGGGCCATGCGGTTGGCGTCGTCGGTGGTCTCGGCGATCTGGTTGATGGAGCGGGTCAGGGCGTGCAGCGAAAGATTCATCTGCTCGATCTTCTGCCGCACGTGCTGTTCCATCTCCACCTGGCGGGTGATGTCGGTGGCGAACTTCACCACCTTGTGCACCTGCCCATCGGCGTCGAAGATGGGGTTGTAGGTGGCCTGGATCCAGATGCGCTGGCCGAACTTGCTCAGCCGCATGAAGCGCCCGCCAAACACCTCGCCCTGGGCCAGCCGCGCCCAGAACTCGCGGTACTCGCCGGAGGCGACGTGCTCCGCCTCGCAGAAGATGCGGTGATGCTGGCCGCGGATCTCCTCCAGCCGATAGCCCAGGGTCGCCAGGAAGTTGCGGTTGGCCTCGAGGATCTTGCCGGTCAGATCGAATTCGATCACTGCCTGGCCGCGGTCGACGGCCGCCACCTTGCCCGCATAATCGCTGTTGCGAATCTGGCTTTCGGTGATGTCCACGGCGAACTTCACCACCTTGCACGGCTTGCCGTCGGCATCGAAGATCGGGTTGTAGGTGGCCTGGATCCAGATCTCCTCGCCCCGGCTGTTGCGTCTCTTGTACACCCCGGCGTCGAATTCGCCCCGCGCCAATTTATCCCAGAACAGCCGGTACTCCGCCGAGCGGGCATAGTCCTCGGGACAGAAGATGCGGTGATGCTTGCCCACCACTTCGTCGGCCTGGTAACCCAGAGCCAGCAGGAAGTTGCGGTTGGCGTTGAGCACCGTGCCGTCGAGGGAGAATTCGGCGATGGCCTGGGATCGGTCGATGGCCGCCACCTTGCCTTCGTAGTCGCTGTTGCGCAGCTGACTCTCGGTGACGTCGCTGGCGAACTTGACCACCTTGTACGGCTTGCCCTCGGCATCGAGGATGGGATTGTAGGTAGCCTGGATCCACACCTGGCGGCCGTCGCTGGCGCGTCTCTTGTACAGCCCGGCATCGAAGTCGCCGCGGCCGAGCTTTTCCCAGAACAGCCGATAGCCCGGCGAGCGGGCATGCTCGGGTTCGCAGAAGATCCGGTGATGCTTGCCATGCACCTCGTCCAGGCTGTAACCCAGGGCCGACAGGAAGTTCTCGTTGGCCGTCAGGATGTTGCCGTGCAGATCGAATTCGATCACCGCCTGGGCACGGTCGATGGCGGCCATCTTGCCTGCGAATTCGGCGGCCTGCAGTTGCGCATCGGTCACATCGGTGGCGAACTTCACCACCTTGTAGGGTCGACCGTCGCTGTCGAGGATGGGGTTGTAGGTGGCCTGGATCCAGATCGGCCGGCCATCGCGGCGGATGCGCTTGTAGACCCCGGTGTCGAAGACACCCTGCCCCAGGCGATTCCACAGCAGGGCGTACTCCGCCGAACGCGCATAGTCCGCCGGGCACATCAGGCTGTGATGACGCCCGCGCAACTCGTCCAGCGCATAGCCGGTCATGCCGAGGAAGTTGTCATTGGCCCAGAGCACGTTGCCCTGCAGATCGAATTCGATCACCGCCTGGGAGCGATGGATGGCTTCGATCTTGCCTTCGTATTCGACCGCCTGCAGCCGCGTCTCGGTGATGTCGGTGGCGAACTTGATGATGCGCTGCGGGCGCCCCTGCGCATCCAGCAACGGATTGTAGGTGGCGCGGATCCACCTCAGGCTGCCGTCCTTGTGCTTGCGGCGATAGACACCGCTGTGGAACTCGCCGCGCGCCAGCGCCGCCCAGAAGTCCTGATAGTCCTCGCTCTCCGCCACCCCGGGCGGGCAGAACAGGCGGTGCTGCCGCCCGCTGATCTCGTCGAGGCGATAGCCGAAGGTCTGCAGGAAGTTGTCGTTGGCGTGAAGGATCGTGCCCTGCAGATCGAATTCGATCACCGCCAGGGAGCGGTCCAGCGCCTGGCGCAAGGCGTGATAGGCGGAGGCATCGTCGACAGCGGCGGATTCGGCAGAGGCGGAAAACATGGGCAGCTCCAGGAGAGAACTCGGCGAACAGGTTATCGGCAATCGCGATAACAAATTGAACGCCGTCTATCCTAGAGATGTTTGCTCCTGGCGGATCGCCAGTAGTCGTCCGATGAACGACCTTAAGTTTCACACCAACGTTCAGACCACCAGCTTGGCGCCTATGACCAGCAGCATCACCGCCAGGCACGGCCGCAGCACGCCATCCGGTACGCGTCCGGAGAGATGGCTGCCCAGGAAGATCCCCGGCAAGGAACCCAGCAGCAGAAAGCCCAGGACATGCCAGTCCAGATTGCCCAGCCCCGCGTGGCCAAGCCCCGCCACCAGCGTCAGGGGCACCGCATGGGCGATCTCGGTACCGACCAGGCGCCGGGTCGCCATCAGCGGATAGAGCAGGAACAGCGCCACCGTGCCCAGGGCGCCCGCCCCGATCGAGGTCAGGGTCACCATGAAGCCCAGCACCGCGCCGGTTAGCACCGTCAGGGCATTGAGCCGCCGGGCACTCAGGTGAAATCTGTCGCTGGCATGGCGGCTGGCAAAGGCGAAGATCTGCTGTTTGAAGAGAATGGCCAGGGCCGTCAAAAGCAGCACGATGCCCAGGGCATGCTTGATGAGGGCATTGGTGGCGTGCTGATCACCGGGCAGCAGCGCCAGGGCGAGTAGCGTCAGGGCGGCAGTGGGTACGCTACCGGCGGCCAGCCAGCCGGTCACCGTCCAGTCGATGTTGCGGTTGCGCTGGTGGACGAAGACGCCGCCCGCCTTGGTGATGGCGGCATAAAGCAGATCGGTGCCTACCGCTGCCGCGGGATTGATCCCGAACCAGAGCAGGATGGGGGTCATCAGCGAGCCACCGCCCACGCCCGTCATGCCAACGATGAAGCCAACCACCAGCCCCGCGATCACGAAGCCCAACGCCCCTACTTCCATTACAGCCCCAATTGCCGTTGTCGGCTCATCTTGCGGCCGCACAGGATAACCACTCAGGTTATACCGACCTATATTGAAAGGGTCTTTGCTTATAACCGATAACACTAAAATCCCGGGTCAGCGGCTCTGGTGGGCATTCAGATAGGCCGCAACCTCTTCGTCGCCATAGCCGGCGCGCCGGGCATGGGACTCAATGGCGGCGCGGCAGGCGGGATCGGTAACGGTCGCCGGCATGACGGTGCCGCAGGGCGCCAGGCTCGCCTGCGCCAGGAAGCTCTCGAGATCCTGCTTGTGTTCGTCCGCGACCGGATGGGTACCCGTGGTGGGTGCATGGGCCGCTACCGGCGGCGTGGTGGTCGCCACCACGGCCGGCTCGCTGCTGGTCGAATCGCTACGGTGGGTGGTTGCCACCGCAGCCACTACCAGCAGACCGAAACCGGCGGTCAACACCAGCAACTTGCGAGTTGAAGTCCCGCTCATGATTTCTTCTTCCCTATGAAAAAGCTGACATCTCGGACCTGAAAACGACGTGGGCTGCCGAAAGTCCGACTTTTAACCAATCAAGTCAGACAATATTTTTCCAGCCGGTGTTCAGTCAAAGGTGGCGCATGCCACACTCGGCGGTATCAGGAGACAGGAGCAGCTCATGCAGCAGAAGGATTTCATCGGCCCCCGGTTGCGCCAGCTCAGCGCGGACCTTTCGCTCGCCGACCGTCTGGCGGAGAGTGCCCAAGTCGATCTCAATGCCGATCTCAAGCGCCGGGTCCGGGAAGACCTCGAACGGGCGCTGCGCGAGGTCGGTCAGCTCAGCGAAGAGCAGACCCTCTGGCTGAACTGGGCAACCAGCTAGCCCGGCACGCCTGCCGTCGTCGCGCTGTAACGCGCGGCTGCTATCTGTAGCGGCATCCACCCTCTGGAGCCGAGCATGAAAGCGGAATACGAAATCAGTGACGACATCGCCCACTTCGTGGGGGGCGCCTTGATCAGCCTGGTGCTGCTCAGTGGCGGCGCCATTGGCGGCGCCCTGTTCCTGCTGGCCGAGACGCTCAACTGACCGTCCGTCGCCAGCCCCGCCGCTCCCGCAGCCGCTGCGAGGCCGTCCTTGACCGGGTAGGTGTTCGACAGGGCAGCCGTCACTCGCCCCGAATCCGCCAACCTCTTGCATTACCCGCCTGTCGCATTAGTCTTGAAAGTGCCAATAACAACTAGTGTAGACGGCAAGAGGTCGGATCATGCGAACCCAACTGACCCGCTCGATCACCCTGTTCGACAGCCCGGATCACCAGCCTGCGACCGCAGCGGTCTCCTCTTCCCCGGGCAGCGGCAAGCGCAACCTGCATAAGTGGACCAAGGCCCTGGTGTTCGGCACCTCGTTCGCCGTCGCGCTCTGTGCGCCCCTGCTGCGGCATCTGCACTGAGACCGGGTACCAGCACTGGACGCCCGCTGGCCGCCACCTGGATCGCAGGCACAAAAAAACCGGCGCTGGGCCGGTCTTCTGCTGTGCATCTTGATTGGTGCGGACGGAGAGACTCGAACTCTCACACCTTGCGGCGCCAGAACCTAAATCTGGTGTGTCTACCAATTCCACCACGTCCGCGAGACGCTTGAAAGACGAACGCCAGACACGAGGTCTGGCGTTCGCTGAATATGGGGTGGACGATGGGAATCGAACCCACGACACCAGGAGCCACAATCCTGTGCTCTACCAACTGAGCTACGCCCACCATATCTTACGTGCTTGCCGTCGCCGAACCGCCAATGGCGCGCCCGGCAGGACTCGAACCTGCGACCATCCGCTTAGAAGGCGGATGCTCTATCCAGCTGAGCTACGGGCGCCTGTTACGGCAGCTGCCCTAGCAGAGACCTCCTTGGTGAGAAGCCTCTTGCCTGGCCCTTGTCAGTGACTTGGGCTGTGCTCGGCAAGCGGGGCGAATGTTATAAAGCTGCCGCCGGGCCGTCAACTAATTTTTTAAAAATTTTTAAGCAGAAGAATGAGTTAGCCGCCGCAGAGGCTTCTCTGTTGTCAGCGGGCCCGTCCATGCGAAAATAGCCGACCCCTTTCCGTCACCACCAGAAACTGCCCATGACCGCCCAACTGATCGACGGCAAGTCCATTGCCGCCCGCCTGCGCCAGGATATTGCCCAGCGAGTCTCTCAACGTCGTAGCGCCGGACTGCGCGCCCCTGGCCTCGCCGTCATCCTGGTCGGCAACGATCCCGCCTCGAGCGTCTATGTGGCGCACAAGCGCAAGGATTGCGAAGAGGTCGGTTTCGACTCCTATGCCCATGACCTGCCGGCCAGCACTAGCCAGACAGAACTGGAAGCCCTGATCGACCGACTCAACGACGACACCAGCGTCGACGGCATCCTGCTGCAGTTGCCGCTGCCCGCGCACCTGGATGCCACCCAGCTCCTGGAGCGCATCCGCACCGACAAGGACGTCGACGGCTTCCATCCCTACAACCTCGGTCGCCTGGCACAGCGCAATCCCCAGCTGCGCCCCTGCACGCCGAAGGGCATCATGACCCTGCTGCACAGCACCGGCGTCGACCTCTATGGGCTGGATGCGGTGGTGGTCGGCGCCTCCAACATCGTCGGTCGGCCCATGGCGCTGGAATTGCTGCTGGCCGGTTGCACCGCCACCGTGACCCACAGATTCACCCGCTCCCTCGAACACCACGTCAGCCAGGCCGATCTGGTGGTGGTCGCCGTGGGCAAGCCGGGACTGGTCAAGGGTGAATGGATCAAGCCCGGCGCCATCGTCATCGACGTGGGCATCAACCGCCAGGCCGATGGCCGCCTGGTGGGCGACGTGGAATTCGAAAGTGCCTGTGAGCGCGCCAGCTGGATCACTCCGGTTCCCGGCGGCGTCGGCCCGATGACGCGGGCCTGCCTGCTGGAAAACACGCTGTACGCTGCGGAGCAGCTGCACACTTAGCAAAACGGGCCCCGCAGGGCCCGTTTTCTATTCAGCCAACCCTCAGGGCAGCCAGGACTTCACGCGATCCGGATGGGCGGCGATCCAGGCCTTGGCGGCCTCTTCCGGCTTCTTGCCCTCTTCCACGGCCAGCATCACCTCGTTCACCTCACCCGGCTGCCAGGCGAACTTCTTCAGCAAGTCCCAGACCGGCTTGGCCTTGGCTTCCAGCGCGGGGTTGGCCACGGTGTCCACGTGCTCGGAGCCGCCGAACACACCCTTGGGATCCTCGAGGAACTTCAGCTTCCACTTGGCGAACATCCAGTGCGGCACCCAGCCCGTCACCACGACCGGCTTCTGGTCCTTCTCGGCACGGGTCAGCTCGGCAATCATGCCGCTGCCCGAACTGGCCACCAGCTTGTAGTCCAGGCCATAGTCCTTGATCGCCTGGTCGGCCTTGAGCATGACCCCGGCACCGGCGTCGATACCGACGATCCGACCACCGAAGTCGGCCTTCTGCGCCTGCAGATCGGCGATGCTGTTGGCCTTGACGTACTCCGGCACGATCAGACCGATCTTGGCGTCGGGGGTGTTGACGTTCAGATCGACCACCTGATCCTTCATCTTCTCGTAGTAGGCGCCATGGGTGACCGGCAACCAGGCGGACAGCATGGCGTCGAGTTTGCCGCGCGCCACGCCCTGCCACATGATGCCGGCGGCAACCGGCATGAGCTTGACCTCGTAGCCCAGATTCTGGCGGATTACTTCAGCTGCGGTATGGGTGGTGGCCACGCTATCGGCCCAGCCATCGACGTAGCCGATGGTGATTTCGGGCTTGGCCGCCTGGGCCAGGCTCATGGCCGAGGTCAACGCGACACCGAGTCCTATTCCCAACAGTTTCTTCACCATGCTCATGCAGCAGTCCTCTCGCTATGGAAGTCGGGCGGTTGCCCCACCTCCATCATTCGGGCAATGCAAGATAGCCACTACCGTCTGGGCGACGCATAACGACCGGTTAGCGACAAGGGCTGCACTTTTCACGACATGCAATGTCGCTTGACGCAGCTCGTCGACCGCTCTGTAATCGACGCCGCGCAGAAACCTGCACCTGTCGATGCAACCTATTGGCGGGCCGTTGTCTTACCTACGCTCTCAAGCCCTCTGAAAGGACTCTGTCCATGCGTCTTTCGTTGCGCGTCGCCGCCCTGCTGGGCGCGCTGTTTTCCGGCCTCTGGGGTACCGCGCACGCGGCCGCGGAAGTGGATGCAGCCACCTATGGCTATCCACTGGTCAATCCCTTCGAAGCCACCATCGTCACCACGCCGGAAAAATTCCGTCCCGAGCTGCCGCCCGAAAGCACCATCGACCAGGATGACTACAGCATCAACCTGCGTCCGGAGCGGGAATACCAGCTACCCGGCAACTTCTGGCCAGTGAAGAAATTCCACTACCGCCTCGCGCGCCAGGACCATCCGGCACCGCTGATCTTCCTGATCGCCGGCACTGGGGCCAACTATTCCTCGAGTACTCAGGAATACCTCAAGCGGCTGTATTACGCGGCCGGCTACCATGTGGTGCAGCTGTCCTCGCCCACCAGCTGGGACTTCATGGTGTCGGTATCGCGCACCGCCACCCCAGGCTACACCCCGCACGATGCCGAGGATCTCTATCGCGCCATGCAGGCGGTGCGTGCCCAGCATCCCAAGCTGCCGGTCACCGACTACTACCTGACCGGCTACAGCCTGGGCGGCCTGGACGCCGCCTTCGTCTCCTACCTGGACGAGAGCCAGCGCAGCTTCAACTTCAAGAAGGTGCTGATGGTCAATCCGCCGGTCAATCTGCTGACCTCGGTACGCAACCTGGATCGCCTGGTACAGACCGAGGTGAGGGGCGTCACCAACAACCGCACCTTCTACGAGCTGATCCTGTCGAAGCTGACCCGCTACTTCCAGGAAAAGGGCTACGTCGACTTCAACGACGCCGTGGTGCGCGACTTCCAGCGCTCGCCGGAGCGGCTGAGCAACGAAGAACTGGCCATGCTGATCGGCTCGTCCTTCCGCTTCTCGGCGGCGGACATCGCCTTCACGTCCGACCTGATCAACCGTCGCGGCCTGATCACCCCGCCGACCTATCCCATCAGCGAGGGCACCAGCCTGACGCGCTTCTTCGCCCGTTCGCTGCAGTGCGACTTCGACTGCTACATGACCGAGCAGGTGATGCCGTTCTGGCAGAAGAACTTCAAGGGGCAGAACCTCGACGATCTGGCGCGCAAGTCCAGCCTCATCGCGCTGGAAGACTATCTGAAGAGCAGCCCGAAGATCGGTGTCATGCACAATGCCGATGACATCATCCTCGGCCCGGGCGACCTCGGCTTCCTGCGCAAGACCTTCGGCGATCGCTTGACCGTCTACCCCCATGGCGGCCATTGCGGCAATCTCAACTACCGCGTCAACGCGAACGCCATGCTGGAGTTCTTCGCCCGTGGTTAAGTCCCTGCTCGCTCTCCTCCTGCTGGCCAGTGCCTCGGTCTTCGCCGCCGAATCGAGTCCGCCGCCCTCCTCGACCCTGACCATCGGCTCGGACACCATGCCGGCCGCGCCGGTGGGCGCCGATGGCTTCAGCAATCCGCTGTCGACCCTGAAGTACAACCCGGGTCTGGATCAGCGCGAATTCGAACGGGCCTCGCTGGTCGCCCTGGACGTCTACGATCCCTTCGAATCCTGGAATCGCCACGTCTACCACTTCAACTATCGGCTGGACGAGTGGGTCCTGCTGCCGGTGGTCAACGGCTACCGCTGGATCACCCCGCGCTTCGTGCGCTCGGGCGTGAGCAACTTCTTCAGCAACCTGGGTGATGTCAACAACCTGCTCAACAGCGTGCTGCAGTTCAAGGGCCGCCGTGCCCTGGACACCACCGGCCGCCTGCTGCTCAACACCACCATCGGGGTGTTCGGCCTGTGGGACCCGGCGACTCGCGTCGGGCTGATCAAGCAGCCGGAAGACTTCGGCCAGACCCTGGGCTTCTATGGCGTGGGTGACGGTCCTTTCCTGATGCTGCCGGTTCTCGGCCCATCCAACCTGCGCGACACCGGCGGCCTGGCGGCGGACTTCGCCGCCGAGGCGCAGATCAACTTCCTCAACGTCAGCGACGAAAGCGGTCGCCACCCGGAGATCATGGTGCTGCGCGGCATCAACCTCAGGTACGTCACCGACATGAGATACGGCCAGCTCAACTCGCCCTTCGAGTACGAGAAGATCCGCTACTTCTACACCAAGGCGCGGGAACTGCAGATCGCCGAATAAGCGCCCTAGGCGCCGGCGAGAAAGGCCTGGAGTTCGGGCAGGCGGGCCAGGGCATCGGTCCGCCCCAGCGCCATGAGTTCCTGGCAGTAGGCCGCCTCGAACAGCAGATAGCTGAGCAGCGCACTGCCCGAAGGCCGATTCACCCCGACCCCCCGCAGCAACTGCCGCAACGCCGGCGGCAGGCGCTTGCGATGGCGGGTGGCGATATCCGCCAGCGGCTGGCTGGGCGAGATCACCAGCATGTCCACGGGACGGCATAACCGTCCGCTGACCGGATCCCCTGCCGGCAGGGCGCTACTCAGCAGATTGAGGCGCCGCAGGGTTTCGGTATCGCTGTCCAGGGCATCGACGAAGGTGCTGTTGAGCAGGTGACCGCCGATCTGCGCCACCGTCGGCGGTCGGCCCTGCACGCCGTGCTCGTGCCCCCCTGGCGCGCCGAGCCCGATCACCAGGATGCGCTCTGCCCCCAGGTGCAGCGCCGGACTGATGGGCGCCGTCTGCCGCACCGAACCATCGCCCAGGTACTCGCGCCCGACCTTTACCGGCGGAAAGAACAGCGGAATGGCCGTACTGGCCAGCAGGTGATCGACTGCCAGCCGTGCCGGTACCCCGACGCGCCGATGACGAAACCAGGGATCGAGCGCGCCATGACTCTGGTAGAAGGTCATCGCCTGACCCGAGGCATAACCGAAGGCCGTGACCGCCACGGCCCGCAGGGCGCGCTGGCGCAAGGCCGCGGTGATCCCGGAGAAATCCAGCTCGCGGCCGAGCAGCGCCCGCAGGGGCGCGTTGTCGAGCAAGGCCAGGGGTTCCTGGCGCCAGGCGCCGAACAGCGTCTGCAGACCGAAACGCGCGGCCTGGCGGGTCGCTCCGGGCCAGTCGCTGCGATAGATCATCGCCGTTTCCAGGCTCGACCAGACCGCCGCCAGGCGATCCACCGCACGGCCGAAATCCAGGGCGCCGCAGCCCAGCACGGCGGCGTTGAGCGCGCCCGCCGAGGTACCGACGAGGATCGGAAAGGGATTGTCGGAACGGACCGCCAGGGTATCGGCCACCACCTGCAGCACCCCGACCTGATAGGCGGCCCGCGCGCCACCGCCGGCCAGAATCAGCCCGGTGCGCCGCTCGCCGCCCAGGCTCATCTAGCGCTTCTTCTTCGGATAGAGCTTGGGCTCGCCGGGCGGGCGGGTCTTGAAGCGCCGATGAGCCCAGAGGTACTGCTCGGGTAGCTCGCTGACGCAGCGCTCGACCCAGTGATTGATGCGCAGGCAGTCGGCTTCCTCGCTCGCGCCGGGGAAGTCGGCCAGCGGCGGATGAACGACCAGGCGATAGCCCGAACCGTCCGCCAGGCGCTCCTGGGTGAAGGGCAGCACCCGTGCCCGCCCCAGCCGGGCGAACTTGGTGGTGGCCGTCACCGTGGCCGCCTGGATGCCGAACAGTGGCACGAAGAGGCTCTGCTTGGCGCCGTAGTCCTGATCGGGTGCATACCAGATGGCCCGCCCGGCGCGCAGTACCTTGAGCATGGCGCGCACGTCCTCGCGCTCGATGGCGGTGGCGTCCTGGTTGTGGCGCTCGCGACCGCGGCGCTGGATGAAGTCGAACACCGGATTCTTGTGCTGGCGGTACATGCCGTCGATGGTGTGCCGCTGCCCGAGTAGCGCCGCGCCGATTTCCAGGGTGGTGAAATGCAGCGCCATGAGGATCACCCCCTGACCTTCGCGCTGCGCGGCCTGCAGATGCTCGAGGCCTTCGATATGGGCCAGGCGGGCCAGCCACTGCCGCGGCCACCACCAGCTCATGGCCATCTCCAGCAGGGCCATGGCGCTGCTGGCGAAGTTGCGCCGCAGCAGGCGATCGCGCGCCCGCTCGTCGAGCTGGGGAAAGCAGAGTTCCAGATTGCGGCGGGCGATGGCGCGGCGCTGACCGGCGACGTGATAGAAAAGCCAGCCGAGTCCCTGGGAGAGTCGCAGCAGTACGGCATAGGGCAGTTGCACCAGCAACCAGAGCAGACCGAGCCCCAGCCAGAGCGGCCAGTAACGTGGATTGAGAAAGGCGAGGCGGAAAGACGGCCGCTCCATCGGAACTCCTGCATGAAAAAGTCGCGCCATTCTACAGGGCTCGCGCAGATTTCCCGTAGCCTTCACAGTCATGGTCCCCCAGACCCGGTGAGGGTTGCGACACGCGGGGCATCCCGCTATAAGTCCCGCCATCCAAGCACAAGTACCCACCATGACCGCAGCCGATCCTTCCGAAAGCGACTCCGTCTTCCAGCTCAAGGGCAACATGCTCGCCGTGACCGTGCTGGAGCTTCTCCGCAATGACCTGGGGCGCCTGGACCGGCAACTGGCCCAGAAGGTTGCCCAGGCCCCCAACTTCTTCCAGGAAACGCCGCTGGTGCTCGGCCTCGACAAGCTCGCCGAGGATGCCGGACCCCTCGACCTGGGCGCCCTCCTCGACCTCTGCCGCCGGCACGGCCTGCGTACCCTCGCCCTGCGCGCCAGTCGCAGCGGGGATCTGGCCGCCGCCAACGACTACGACCTGCCGATCCTGCCAGCCAGTTCCGGCGGGCGGGAGCGCCAGGTCGAACCGCGCGATCGCGAGCCGGTCAAGCCGGCGGAACCGCCCAAACCGGCCGTACCGACGATCAATCCGACCAAGATCATCACCGCCCCGGTGCGCGGCGGCGTGCAGCTCTATGCCCCGGCCGGTGACCTGGTGGTGCTGGCACCGGTCAGCCCGGGCGCCGAATTGCTCGCCGACGGCAACATCCATGTCTATGGCCCCATGCGCGGCCGAGCACTGGCCGGCGTAAAAGGTGATACTAAAGCGCGGATTTTCTGCCAGCAGCTGACCGCGGAACTGCTCTCCATCGCTGGCCAGTACAAGGTCGCCGAGGACCTGCGACGCCATCCACAATGGGGCAATCCGGTACAGGTCAGCCTGGTGGGAGATGTGTTGAACATCACCCGTCTTTGACGGATACTTCCGCGAATTTTTCGCACTTGGCGCCTAAGCCGCCAAAGGCAACACGAAGCGCGACACTGCCTGCAATCTCGTCACCGAGGGCACCGAGTCGCTTCAGTTATTCCTTTCGATCAAGGTGAATCAGTTTGGCCAAAGTACTCGTAGTCACCTCCGGCAAGGGCGGCGTCGGCAAGACCACCAGCAGCGCCGCTATCGGTACCGGTCTCGCCCTGCGCGGCCACAAGACCGTCATCGTCGACTTCGACGTCGGCCTGCGTAACCTCGACCTGATCATGGGCTGCGAGCGCCGCGTGGTGTACGACTTCGTCAACGTGATCAACAACGAGGCCACCCTGAGCCAGGCCCTGATCAAGGACAAGCGCCTCGAGAACCTGTTCGTGCTGGCCGCCAGCCAGACCCGTGACAAGGACGCCCTGACCCAGGACGGCGTCGAGCGCGTGATCAACGAACTCAAGCAGACCTTCGAGTTCATCGTCTGCGACTCCCCGGCCGGCATCGAGAAGGGTGCCCACCTGGCGATGTACTTCGCCGACGAGGCCATCGTCGTCACCAACCCCGAGGTGTCCTCGGTGCGTGACTCCGACCGCATGCTCGGCCTGCTGGCCAGCAAGTCGCGCCGCGCGGAAAAGGGCGAGGAAGCCATCAAGGAACACCTGCTGCTGACCCGCTACAACCCCGAGCGCGTCACCAAGGGCGAAATGCTCGGCGTCGAGGACGTGGAAGAGATCCTGTCCATTCGTCTGCTCGGCGTGATCCCCGAATCCCAAGCGGTGCTCAAGGCGTCGAACCAGGGTATCCCGGTAATTCTCGACGAACAGAGCGACGCCGGTCAGGCCTACAGTGATACCGTGGAACGACTGCTCGGCAAGGAAGTGGCCTATCGCTTCCTCGACGTGAAGAAGAAAGGCTTCCTGCAACGTCTGTTCGGGGGTGGTAGCGAATGAACATCTTCGACTTCTTTCGCGATCGGAAGAAGCAGAACAGCGCTTCGATAGCCAAGGAGCGGCTGCAGATCATCGTTGCCCACGAACGCGGTCGCCACGAGCAGCCGGACTATCTGCCGCAACTGCAGAAAGACCTGCTGGAAGTGATCCGCAAGTACGTGCCCATCGAGCAGGACCAAATCCAGGTCGAACTGGAAAATCAGGGCAGCTGCTCGATCCTCGAACTCAACATCACCCTGCCCGACCGCTAAGGCGAGCGCAGCAGGACAGCGGCGGCCCCCCCGGCGCCCCGGGGGGTTTAGACATAGCGCAAACACGGCCCCAGCCCCGC
>NZ_JASCON010000050.1:0-38293 GCF_029959585.1 Pseudomonas sp. PS02302 | reverse complement strand
GTCATGGACCGCTCCTACGGTGGCGTCCTTGCCTGTAGGAGCGGTCCATGACCGCGATACCGCGATGCCTGGACGGGAGAAAGTCTGAAACGGGACGGGGTGGAGCCTGGGGTCTAGCGACTACCCACCTTGAGCGGCTGGGTAGGCGCCGGCAGGCTGGCGAGGACCGCGTCGCGCTGGCGCTTGAGAGCAGCCAGGGTGGTGGCATCGGCCATGGGCACCGACTGGGCGTCGACGGTCATGCCCGGGCGCACCCGCTGCAGGCCGTTGACCACGATGCGATCGCCGGCTTCCAGCCCCTTGCGCACGATGCGCAGGCCTTCCAGGCGCGGACCCAGGTCGACGGTGCGATAGGCCGTCTTGCTCTGGCCATCCACCACCAACACGAATTTCTTGCCCAGGTCGGTGCCGACGGCGGCGTCCTGGATCAGGGTGCCCTCGTAGGTGCCGCTGCCCACCAGGCGCAGCCGTGCATAGAGCCCCGGGGTGAAGCGACCGTCGGCGTTGTCGAACACGGCGCGACCATGGATGGTGCCGGTGCGCGGATCGAGCTGGTTGTCCATGAAGTCCATGTGGCCTTCATGGGAGAAGTCGTCCTCGTTGGACAGCGCCATGTAGACCGGGCTGGCCGCGCCGCGCTGACCCTGGCGGGCCAGGGCCTGCTGCTTGAGGAAGACGCGCTCGTCGGCGTCGAAATAGGCATAGACCTTATCGGTGGAGACCAGGGTGGTGAGGCGGGTGTCGCCGGCGTTGACCAGGTTGCCGGCGGTCACCTCGGCGCGGCCGACGCGCCCGTCGATGGCGGCGCGGACCTCGGTGAAGCCCAGATTCAGGCGCGCGGCATCCAGTTGTGCCTGGGCAGCGGCGACGCTGGCCTTGGCTTCCTGGGCGGCGCTGCGGCGGGCCTCGACGATTTCCGCGGAGATGGCGTTGCTGCTGCGCAGGCGTTCGCCGCGGGCGGCTTCGTCGGCGGTGCGACTGGCGCTGGCGCGGGCCTGCTGCAGCTCGGCTTCCAGGCGCTTGACCTCGGCCTGGAAGGGGCGCGGATCGATCTGCAGCAGCAAGTCGCCACGCTTGACCCGGGCACCCTCGTGGAAGAGCACGCGGTCGACGTAGCCGGAGACGCGCGGACGGACCACCACGGATTCGGGCGCTTCCAGGCGGCCGGTCACCTCGTCCCACTCCACCACCGGCTGGCGCAGCACCTCGGCGGCGCTTACCTTGGGCGCGGGCGGCGCGGCGCTGGCCTGGGGATGGGAATCGCCGCAGGCGGCAAGCAGCAGCGTAGAGGTCAGGGCCAGGGGGCCGAGGGTTTTCGCGAAGAGATCCATGTTCGAGTCCGCCCGAGGTGGAAAGAGTTCAGGGAGGCGAGTCTGCCGCCGCGCAAGGGCGACGACGAATCGAAGGGCTCGAACTTATTTATCGATGACGGTGATGGTTTTGCCGTAGGTATCGCTGCCGGTGATGGCGCTCAGTGTAGAGCTGCAGCCTAGAGCGCTTCAGCTCGGCGTTCGCCTTGGGCTAGAGTGGCAGGGCTGCAGACCCTGTCCTTGCCCATGCGCGCCGCGATGGTCTCCAGGCTCCGGCCGAGATCCCGCTGCAGGAGGATGACGATGTTGCTATCTAGCCACGCCCTGGTATTGATCACTGCGCTACTGGCCAGTGCGGCAACGGCCGCCCAGCCGGTCTTGCCGACGCCCGCGCTTGCTCATTCTAAATACCTGTTCCTGGCCGGCAACGGGGGAGCCGGCGGTGCAGGTGGCGCAGGCGGTAGCGGCGCGCTACCGGGCAAGGGTGGTAGCGGGGGACAGGGCGGTGCCGCCGGGCCTGGCGGCGTTCCCGGCGCCAAAGGTGCGGACGGTGCCGAGGGAGGCGCTATCCCTGATCGTCGGACGCATCGCGGCGGCCAGAGGCACGACACTGGCGGGCGCTAGAGACTGTCCGGATCGCCAATAAACATCTGGATGCGCGACCTCAGCCAGCGTTCGCCGGGGTCGTGATCCTGGGCGCCGCTCCAGGCCATGGGCAATTCATGGCTGCCGTCGCGCAGTTCTTCTGGCGGGTCTTCGTACCTCAGGCCACCGGTGCTGGCCAGCAGGCGCGCGGTGTAGTCCGGCACCATCACCAGCAGATCGGTTTCCGCCAGCAGCGAACCCAGGCCGTTGAACTGGGGCACCGCCAGCACCACCCGGCGCTGGCGACCGAGCTTGTCGAGCAACTCGTCGATATAGCCGGTGAGATCCCCAGCATAGGACACCAGGGCATGGGGGCGGGCGCAGTATTCGTCCAGGGTCAGGCGCCCGGGCTTGCTGTCGGCGCGCAGCACCTTGAAGCCGAAGCGGCGCACCGGCCGGCGCTTGGCATTGGCCGGCAATTCCTCGGTATAGCCCACCGCCACGGTGATCTCGCCGGAGGCCAGCATGCCGGCGGCGGTCAGGTAATTCATCCGCCGCACCACCAGGGTGGTGCCAGGTGCCTCGATGCGGATGCGCCTGAGCAGCGGCGGCAGCAGGGCGAATTCGACGTCGTCGGACAGTCCGACGCGAAACACCCGGTCGGCGCTGGCCGGCTCGAAACTCTGGGTGCGGCTCACCGCGCTGGAGATCTGGTCCAGCGCCGGCGACAGCAGGGCGGCGATCTCCTGGGCCCGCGGGGTGGGTTCCATGCTGCGTCCGGTGCGGACGAACAGCGGATCGTCGAACAGGGTGCGCAGCCGCGCCAGGGCCGCGCTGATCGCCGGCTGGCCGAGAAACAGCTTTTCCGCGGCACGGGTGACGCTGCGCTCGAGCATCAGGGTCTCGAACACGATGAGCAGGTTGAGGTCGACGCGACGCAGATCGGTACGGTTCATTCAGGCCCCGGTAGGGAGTGGATCGATACCCCCGATGTCCATTATCGATGGGGATGCATAGAATCCTAAGGGAAGGCTGGTTAGAGTCCTAGTCATAGCAGTCCGCCTCGGCAAACGTCCCGGGGTTGGCATCAACGCGAGGTAATGCCATGTCCCGCCTGATCCAGTTCACCGAATTCGGCCCGCCGGAGGTGCTCGCCTGCATCGACCGACCCACGCCCGTGGCGGGTCCCGGCGAGGTGCTGGTGCGGGTCCAAGCCATCGGCGTGAGCTGGTACGACGTGCTCTGGCGGCAGAATCTGGCGCCCGAGCAGGCCGTGCCGCCGGCCGGTCTCGGCTGCGAGCTGGCCGGGGTGGTCACCGCCCTGGGCGAGGGCGTGGCCGACCTGGCGGTGGGCGATCGCGTGGCCAGTTTCCTGGGGCACGACATCAATCGCTACCCGGCCTATGGCGACGACCTGGTCTATCCGGCCACCTCCCTGGTGCGCTACCCGGACGTGCTCAGCCCGGTGGAAGCCGCGGTGCACTACAACCCGCTGCTCACCGTCTATACCGCGCTGATGCACCAGGCCCGGCTGCAACCGGGCGAATGGGTGCTGATCACCGATGCCAGTCGCTGCTGCGGCCCGGCCTCCATCCAGCTGGCCAAGGCCCTGGGTGCCCGGGTCATCGCCAGTACCCACGACGCCGGCGACCGTGACTACCTGCGGGAGCTGGGGGCGGAAAGGGTCATCGCCGCCGAGGAAGAGGATCTGGTCAGCCGCATCGCCAGCATCACCGACGGCGTCGGCGTGCACGTCGCCCTGGATGCCCTGGGCGGTCCGCAACTGGCGCTGCTCGGCGAGGCCATGGCGCCCCGCGGCCGGCTGCTGCTCTACGGCCTCAACGGTGGCAACCAGACCCCCCTGCCAGCCTGCGCGGCCTTCAAGAAGAAATTCAAGCTCTACATCCACTGCGTGCAGGACTTCACCGGCCAGCCGGAGATGGGCCTGGAAGCCGATTGCGCCGCGGTGCGCGAGGCCCTGCAGCACATCGATCAGCTGACCCGCGATCGCCTGCTCAAGGCGCAGATCAAGCAGGTGTTTCCTTTCGAGCAGTTCGTCGAGGCCCATCGCTGCATGGAGCAGTGCCCCACCCGGGGACGTGTGGTGCTCAGCGTCGAGTGATGGATCGGGCCATAAAAAAACCCACGCCAAGGCGTAGGTTTTTTTGTGGCCTGCGGCGTTAGGCGGCGGCTTTCTTCTGCAGCGGCGGCGTGGTGCGATTGACCCGCGTCTTGGCGCCAAAGAAGGCGACGCTGAGGAAGTGCAGCGGACTGATCCGTTCCAGCACCAGCTTGAGCGCCACCGGCAGGAACAGGCCCATGACCATGCTGACGGTGAAGAGCACCCAGATGTCGTGCACCTGCAGCTTGTTCAGCACGATGCGCGCACCGGCGGTGCCGAAGACGTGGAACAGGTAGATCTCGAAGGAGAAGTAACCCAGCCAGGCCAGCGGCTTGAAGTAGAAGCGGCGGGCGATCAGCAGGCTGATGGCGGCCAGACCGAGAGCGGTACCGATGATGGCCATGTCGGTCTCGTCGAGATCGACCAGTTCGAACAGATAGGCCTGGTCCATGGCCACCAGGATCACCAGGGCCACGGCCATGGTCACCACATTGCGTTGGGTGATGAGCTGCGCGCCGAAGCGGTAGAGACCCAGGCCCAGGAGGAAGAAGGGGAACAACTGCACCGCCTTGTAGAGGCTGAACAGGTCCGGGAAGCTCTCCCAGGCGAAGGATGCCGCCAGGGCCACGGCGAACACCAGGCCGAAGTTGCGCAGGGTCAGCAGCAGGCCGGCCTTTTCCAGCAGGGCGATCACCACGAAGATGCAGAAGATCGATTGCAGGAACCAGAAATGCGCGTAGCTGAAGAAGTAGATGCTGAAGATGTCGGTCAGCTGCGGCTTGTAGTTGGTGTTGGGCACGGCCATCTGCAAGGCGAAGAACAGTGTCGACACCACCAGCAGGGGAATACCGATGCGTTTGAACTTGCCCTGGTAGAAGCGCGACAGGTCGCTGCCGGTATTCACCGGGCGCAGCGCATAGACATAGCCGGAAATGGCGGTGAACAGCGGCATCCGGACATAGACGAGGGAATCGTAGAGATAGCGCAGCACCGATTCGTCGGGCACCTTCATGCCCAGGGTCGACGAACTGCCGATGACATGGCCCGCCACCATCAGAAACAGCGCCAGTCCGCGAATCGTCTCGATGCGCAGATCCTTTTCAGGCGTGGTCTTGGTCATGCTGAGTCCTCTGTACTAGCTAAGCGAGACAGCGTTTCCACGGGAGTGGGAAAGGATGTCGGCGCATCAGATCATCTGAGCCTGGTGAGCTTAGGCTAGTTCGTTAGCTTCCTTGCGGTAAGGGCGGGAAAAGTCCGGCTTTTCTTGCGCTGCATCACTTTTCTGTGAAGGGATTCTTGAAAGTGTGAACTTGCAACGTCAGCGAACAGCGTTAATTCAGGTGGCATTGTGCCAGTTTTAAGGTGTTCTTAAGCTTGATGGCGTTAGCGCGGCAACCCTCAGGTCGCCGCCTCGAACTTCAGACGAACGCCTTGCCGTCCAGGATCGCCTTGCGCCAGCGGGTGATGCGCACCTCGCCCGGCAGACCGGCGCTGGTGAAGGGATCGCGGGCGATGAAGGCTTCCGCCTCGGCGCGGGTTTCCACATCGACGATGTAGACGCTGCCGGTGGCGGTCTCGCCATCGTCACTGAGCTTGGCGCCGCAGGCCAGCAGGGCAGCGGCGTTCTCGCGCAGGAAATCCAGGTGGGCCGGGCGATGCTGCTGGCGCAGGGCCAGGCTGTCCGGCTTGTCGAAGGTCTCGATCAGAAAAGGCATGGCAGGCTCCGTTAGGGTCGACGGCCCCGGTGGCCGCCGCTAGCGCAGGGTGGCGCGATCCTGGTGTCAGCGTCAATCGGACCTTGGCCTGCTCTCCCTGCCTGGCCCGGGCATAGCCTTAGCAGCGAAATGTATTAAACATTCCGGTCTAGATAAGCCAGGCTGACCTTTCCAAATGGAATATAAGGAAGGCTGCCATGGTTCGTTGCTCGTTTCGTCGACTCCTGGGAGGCTGCAGCACGCTGTTGCTGGCGCTCGCCGTCCTCGCGCCGGCGCAGGCCGCCGACCAGGCCCTGCGCATCGGCTATCAGAAGGGCGGCGGTCTGCTGGCCGTGCTCAAGGCCCAGGGCACCCTGGAACAGGCCCTGGGCGCCCAGGGCTATCGGGTGAGCTGGCGCGAATTCCAGGCCGGTCCCCAGTTGCTGGAGGCCCTCAACGCCGGCAGCATCGACGTCGGCTACACCGGGTCACCGCCGCCGATCTTCGCCCAGGCGGCCGGGATCGACCTGGTCTACCTGGGCGCCGAACCGGCCAGCGAGGCGGTGGAGGCCATCCTGGTGCCGACCGCCTCGCCGATCCACGACGTCGCCGGCCTCAAGGGCAGGAAGGTGGCGGTGCAGAAGGGCTCGAGCGCCAACTTCCTGCTGGTCGCCGCCCTGGAAAAGGCCGGGCTGAGCTTCAAGGACATCCAGCCGGTCTACCTGCCGCCAGCCGATGCCCGCGCTGCCTTCGTCAACGGCTCGGTGGACGCCTGGGTGGTCTGGGACCCTTATCTCGCGGCCATCCAGCAGAGCCAGCCGGTGCGCGTGCTCGCCGACTACCAGGGGCTGCTGCACGCCAACAGCTTCTATGAGGGTTCCCGCCGTTTCGCCGACGCCCATCCCGCGGCGATCCGGCTATTGCTGGCGGAACTGGCCAGGGCGGGCGCCCGGGCCAATGCCCACAAGCCCGAGGTGACGCGCATCCTGGCTGCCCAGATCGGGCTGCCGGAAACGGTGATCGCCACCTGGCAGGCGCGTACCGGTTACGGCGCGACGGCACTGACGCCGGAGATCATCGCCACCCAGCAGCAGACCGCCGACATCTTCAAGGCCCAGGGGCTGATTCCCCGGGCGGTGGATGTCAGTCAGGCGGTCTGGCGAGCGCCCTAGGAGACCGTTCAAAGCTTCGCGAGCTAGAGCCAGGCAAGGCGAAAATGGCTGAGGAAGCGGACTTTAGTGGTGCTAAATGAGCATTCCGAAGCCATTTTCAACGCCGGCTGGCCGACGCGTAGCAGACTTTGAGTGGTCTCTAGGCGCGGCGGGGCAAGAGGTAGCCCAGCAGAAACATCCCGGCGGCGGCCACCACCACCGAGGGCCCGGCCGGGGTGTCCTGGTACCAGGACAGGGTCAGACCCAGGCACACCGCGGCCATGCCCAGCAGGCTGGCGCCACAGGCCATCTGCTCGGGGCTGCGGGCGTGACGCTGGGCGGTGGCGGCGGGAATGATCAGCAGCGAAGTGATCAGCAGCACCCCGACGATCTTCATGGCCACGGCGATGACGATGGCCACCAGCAGCATCAGTGCCAGGCGGATCCAGGTTACCGGCAGGCCTTCGACCTGGGCCAGTTCCTCGTGCACGGTGATGGCCAGCAGCGGACGCCACAGGCAGGCCAGGGCCACCAGCACCACGGCGCTGCCGCCGAGGATCCAGCGCAGATCGCCGGGCCCCACCGCCAGCAGATCGCCGAACAGGTAGCTCATCAGGTCGATGCGCACCTCGTGCATGAACGACAGCGCCACCAGGCCCAGCGACAGGGTGCTGTGGGCGAGGATGCCGAGCAGGGTGTCGGCGGCCAGGCCGCGACGACGCTGCAGCACCACCAGCACCACGGCCAGCGCCAGGCAGCCGACGGTGACGGTCAGGGTCGGGCTGACATCCAGCAGAAAGCCCACGGCGACCCCGAGTAGGGCGGCGTGGGACAGGGTGTCGCCAAAATAGGCCATGCGCCGCCAGACCACGAAGGAGCCGAGGGGGCCGGCGACGAGGGCGAGGGCGAGACCGGCGAGCAGGGCATACAGCAGAAAATCAGCCATGCTTGCAATGGGCTCCATGGACATGCGGGGTCTTGACCACGCTGCCATGCAGGTCGTGGGCGTGATCGTGGTGATGGTGATAGACGGCGAGGTTGCGCGCGCTCTGGCCGAACAGCGCCTGATAGGCCGGATCGCCGCTGACCTGCTCGGGATGGCCGGAGCAGCAGATGTGGCGATTCAGGCAGATCACCTGGTCGGTGGCGCCCATGACCAGGTGCAGGTCGTGGGAAACCATCAGCACGCCGCAGCCATGGCGCTCGCGCAACTGGCCGATCAGCCGGTACAGCTCGCTCTGGCCGTTGATGTCGACGCCCTGCACGGGCTCGTCGAGCACCAGCAGCTCGGGCTGGCGGAGCAGCGCGCGGGCCAGCAGCACCCGCTGCAGCTCGCCGCCGGAAATGCTCTGCAGGGGACTGTCGATGACGCCCTCGGCGCCCACTTCACCCAGGGCGGCCAGGGCGCTGGTGCGATTCACACCCGGCACCAGGCGCAGGAAACGCAGCACCGACAGCGGCAGGGTGGCATCCACCTGCAGCTTCTGCGGCATGTAGCCGATGCGCAGCCGCGGGCGGCGCCAGACGCTGCCGCGATCGGGCGTGAGCAGGCCGAGCACGCTGCGCACCAGGGTGGTCTTGCCGGCGCCGTTGGGGCCGATGAGGGTGACGATGCGGCCGGGGTCCAGGGTCAGGCTGACCTGGTCGAGCACCGCCTGCCCGGCAAAGGTCACGCCGACATCCTGCAGCCGGATCAGCGCCTCGCTCATGCCTGCTTCCGGCAGGCGGCGCACTGACCGACCACTTCCACGGTCTGGCCTTCCACCTGGAAGCCCACGGCGCTGGCGCCGTCGAGGATGGCCTGGTGCACCGCCGGCTGTTCCAGCTCGATGCTCACCTGGCAGCTGCGGCAGATCAGGAACTGGCCCTGGTGGGCCTCGCCGGGATGGTTGCAGCCGACGAAGGCATTGAGCGAGGCGATGCGGTGCACCAGGCCGTTCTCGACCAGGAAATCCAGTGCCCGGTAGACGGTGGGCGGCGCGGCGCGGCGGCCGTCCTGCTCGCTGAGCACGGCCAGGATGTCGTAGGCGCCAAGCGGCTTGTGGCTTTGCCAGACCAGCTCCAGCACCCGCTTGCGCAGGTCGGTGAGGCGCACGCCGGCACGGCTGCAGAGTGTGTCGGCCTCGGCCAGCGCGTGGGCGACGCAGCGCGAATGATCGTGGGGCCGGAAGGCCAGGGGGGCGTCGGACATGAAACAGTACCTTGGGAGCCAGGACGTTATTATATTGCACCTCTTTTAAGAATCGGGATTTTCACGTGCCGCGCCTCCTACCCCTCGTCGCCTCCCTGCTGCTCGCCTGCACCCTGCTGCCCGCCCAGGCCGAGGTGAAGGTGCTGACCAGCATCAACCCCCTGCAACTGATCGCCGCGGCCATCCAGGACGGCGCCGGCCAGCCGGCCGTGCTGCTGCCACCGGGCGCCTCGCCGCACCATTACGCCCTGCGGCCCTCGGACCTGCGCCAGGTGCGCGAGGCCAACCTGGTCTACTGGATCGGCCCGGATCTGGAGACCTTCCTGCCGGCGGTGCTCAAGGAGCGCCAGGGTCCCAGCCTGGCCATCCAGGCGTTGCCCGGCCTGCACCTGCGCCGCTTCGGCGCAGAGCATGCGGGCGCCCATGCTGACGATCACGGCGATGAGCACGAGCACGAGCATGGGCACGGTGATGAACAGGGCGGCGAACCGGAATACGCCCACGACCACGACCATCGTCCGGGCAGCCTGGATGCCCATCTCTGGCTGAGCCCGGCCAATGCCCGGGTGATCGCCACCCGGCTGGCCGCCGACCTGAGCCAGGCCGATCCGGCCAACGCGCAACGCTACGCGGCCAACCTCAAGACCTTCGAAAGCGCACTGGCCGCCAAGGACCAGAGCCTGCGCACCCAGCTGGCGCCGCTGGCCGGCAAGCCCTATTTCGTCTTCCACGAGGCGTTCGACTATTTCGAGGAAGCCTATGGCCTGAGCCATCGCGGCGTCTTCGCCCTGAGCGCCGACGTCCAGCCCGGCGCGCGCCACGTGGCCGCCATGCGCGAAGAACTCAAGGCCGCCGGCCCGACCTGCGTCTTCACCGAGCCGCCGCTGCAGCCAAAGATCGCCACCACCCTGAGCAGCGGTCTGCCGGTGACCCTGGTGGAACTCGATCCCCTCGGCGCAGGCATCCCGGTCGGTGCTCAAGGCTATGCCCAGCTCCTGCAGACCGTGGCCGACACCCTGGGCGGCTGCCTGGGCAAGCTGCCCTGAACCTCTGCCAGGCGACGGATCGGCAACCGCTGCCATCCGTCGCTATCGGGCCACTTCGCGGCCGTTCAGCTTGCGTTCAGGACGAGTTCAGGCAGCGTTCAGGGCCGTTGGCCTAATCTGCAACTGTCAGATCAGCAACGCCGAGGTCGCCCGGACATGTTCACCCTAGCGCAGCTCCCGCTACGGCAGATCGTCCGGACACTTCGACCCGACCTGGCGATGTTCATCCTTGTAACTCCACTGCAGGGTCACCAAGTCAGCTCTGGTCCCCTGTAGCCGTCTCGCGACGGAGCCGTCCCCCAACGGCAGTTTCCGATCCCCATGAAGTGCTCCTTACCTCTCCAACTGGAGAGGTTTTTTTTGCCTGGAATAAAGTGAGTGACCCCATCCATGCCTTACCCGCGCTCGCCGTCAGCCCGCCAAAGCCGCCATAATCGGTACCAGAGCGTTGCTGCGCGCAGCGGGAGCTACGTGCGGTCGCAGCCACAGAGAGCCTCGTTAGCTGTTCAGGAGTCTGCATGAAGATCCTCGTCGTCGAAGACGAAAACCTGCTGCGCCACCACCTCAAGGTGCGTCTGGGTGAAGCCGGTCATGTCGTCAATGCCGTGGCCGATGCGGAAGAAGCGCTCTACAGCGCCCGCGAATTCCATCACGATCTCGCCATCATCGACCTGGGCCTGCCCGGCATGAGTGGCCTCGATCTGATCCGTCAGCTGCGCAACCAGGGTGCCACCCTGCCGATCCTCATCCTCACGGCCCGCGGTAGCTGGCAGGACAAGGTCGAGGGCCTCGGTGCCGGGGCGGACGACTACGTGGTCAAGCCCTTCCAGTTCGAAGAGCTGGAGGCGCGCCTCAATGTGCTGCTGCGCCGCTCGGCGGGTTTCGTCCAGCCGAGCATCCGCGCCGGCTCGCTGAAGCTGGATCTGGGCCGCCAGCAGGCCTTCAACGAAGAACAGCCGCTGCAGCTGACCGCCTACGAATACCGGCTGCTGGAATACCTGATGCGCAATCACCAGCAGGTGATCACCAAGGAGCGGCTCATGGAGCAGCTCTACGACGATGACGGCGAGCACGACAGCAACGTCATCGAGGTGCTGGTCGGCCGCCTGCGGCGCAAGCTGGAGGCCAGCTGCCAGATGCAACCCATCGAAACGGTCCGGGGCCGCGGCTACCTGTTCACCGAGCGCTGCCAGTGATCCGTTCCTTTCGCGTGCGGCTGCTGCTCAGCGCGGCGCTGCTGGTGATCGTCTGCCTGGCGCTGATCGTGCCGGCGATCCGCAATGCCTTCGACCGTACCGTGGAAAACTTCGTCGCCGCGCGGCTGGAGGCCAACGCCAACACACTGATCGGCGCGGCGCGGGCCATCGACGGGCGCCTGGCGATGCCGGAGATGATCGCCGAAGAGGTCTTCGACCGACCCGGTTCGCCGATCCTCGGCTACGTCTACGACCAGAACGGTCGCCTGCTCTGGCGCTCGCGCTCGGCGATCAAGGAGCGGCCCAACTACCGGCCGACCTTCGACGGGGGCGGGGTCAAGCTGGTCAAGGCTACCGACGACCAGGGCCAGGGTTTCTTCGTCTTCGATCGCGAGGTACTGCTGGGCAATCCGCCGGTGGCCGGCTTCAGCGTGGTCACCATGCAGCCGGCCGAGGAATACGAACGGCTGCGCGCGACCTTCGTGCATCAGGTCATTCTCTGGCTGGTCGGGGTGCTCGGTGCGCTGCTGGTATTGCTGGCCCTGGTCATGCAATGGAGCCTGAGACCGCTGCGCCGCCTCAGCCAGCAGCTGGACGCGGTGGAAACCGACCAGCGCGAGCTGCTCGACGAAAAGAACGTGCCCAGCGAGATCAGCCGCCTGATCCGCTCGCTCAA
Source organism: Pseudomonas sp. PS02302 (assembly GCF_029959585.1). Lineage (NCBI taxonomy): Bacteria > Pseudomonadati > Pseudomonadota > Gammaproteobacteria > Pseudomonadales > Pseudomonadaceae > Pseudomonas > Pseudomonas sp. PS02302. Next base: position 26,322 of record NZ_JASCON010000050.1, on the reverse strand, counting down.
CCGCCTGCTCGACCACGAACGGCTGCAACGCGAGCGCTACCGCGACACCCTGGGCGATCTGGCCCACAGCCTGAAGACCCCCTTGGCGGTGTTGCAGGGGGTGACCGAAGAGTTGCGCCGGCGGCCGCAGCTGGATCAGGAGGTCGGCACCCTGCAGACCCAGATCGAGCGCATGAACCAGCAGGTGATGTACCAGTTGCAGCGGGCCACCCGCCAGGGCGGCGCGGTGCTCAGCCGGCCGCTGGAGCTGGCGCCGCTGCTGGAATCCCTGTTCAGCACCCTGGACAAGGTCTATGCCGAGAAACGCGTCGAGGCCGAAATGGACCTGCCGCCGAATCTGCGGGTGCAGGCCGAGGAAGCCGCCATGCTGGAGGTGTTCGGCAATGTCCTGGAAAACGCCTATCGGCTCTGCCTGACCCAGGTGCGGGTCAGCGCCCGCCGCCATACCGAGCACTGGGTGCTCGACATCGAGGACGACGGCCCGGGCATCCCTGCCGAACGGCGCGAAAGCGTGTTGCGCCGTGGCATGCGCATGGACAGCCGGCACCCGGGGCAGGGCATCGGCCTGGCGGTGGTCCAGGACATTCTCGAAGGCTATCGCAGCAGCCTGACCATCGACGAGTCGAGTCTGGGCGGCGCCCGTATCCGCTTCCGCCTGCCGGCGGCGATTTCCCCGGAGCGACCTTCCTTGGTGCACAATGGCGCCAGGACGTGACCCATGGGTCATGGCTTGCGTCTGCTCCTGATAGTGAAATTCTGTCTGTAAGGACCCCGGCATGAGCCGCGACTGCCGTCACCTCGAATCCCTGTTGCACCACGATATTCCCATCACCAAGGCCCTGGGCCTGGAAGTCCGCGACTGGAGCGAGCAGCGCCTGCAGCTGCATGCTCCGCTGGATGCCAACATCAACCACGCCAGCACCATGTTCGGCGGCAGTCTCTATTGCGTGGCCGTGCTGGCCGGCTGGGGCTGGCTGTACCTGCGCCTGCGCGAAGCCGGTATCGAAGAAGGCCATATCCTCATCCAGGAAGGCCAGATCAGCTATCCGCGGCCCATCACCGCCGACGCCCTGGCCTATGGCGAACCGCCCGAAGCCCGCGCCTGGGAACGCTTCGAGACCACCTTCCGCCGCCGCGGTCGCGCGCGCATCACCCTGCAGTCGCGCATCGTCACCGAGAGCGGTGAGGATGGGGTGCGCTTTACCGGTCAGTACGTGCTGCACCGCTGAAAGCTTGTCCAAAGTCTGCTGCGCGTCGGCCAAACTGCGTTGAAAAGACCCTGGGCCGCCAGCCCGGTCGGAATGCTCATTTACCAATCGTAAACTCGCGCGCGAGTCCGATCCGCTTCCTCAGGTCTTTTCGCGGGGCCGCCCAGGCCTTGTCTGGCTCTAGCTCGCGAGCCTTTGAACAAGCTTTGGCCAGGTAGCGCGGCATGCAAAAGGGCGACCCTGGGGTCGCCCTTTTTTGCGGCCGTTCCCCAGCTAGCCGTGGGGGTGCGGCTCGGCCTTCGCCTGCTGGGCGGTATTGGTGTCGGGCAGGTTGTCCGGCGGCACGGCCAGGGCGCGCAGGGCGCCGGACATGATCTCGCTGAAGGTCGGCGCCGAGACCAGGCCGCCGAAGTAGCCTTCCTTGGTCGGGGTATCCAGCATCACCGCCAGCACCAGCTTGGGATCGGCCGCCGGCGCCATGCCGACGAACATCGAGCGATAGGCGTGCTCGGTGTAGCTGCCCGAGCCGGCCTTGCGCGCGGTACCCGACTTGCCGGCCACGTGATAGCCGGGTACCCGGGCGCGGATCACGCCGCCGTCGTCTTCCACCACGTGGTTGAGCATCATGCGGATGCGCCGGGCGATGGTCGGGTCCATGGCCTGGACGCTCTGCTGCTTCTGGTCCTTGAGCAGGGTCAGGGGCGTCAGCTGGCCGTCGTTGGCGATCACCGAGTAGGCCTGGGCCAGTTCGGCGACGTTGACCGCCAGGCTGTAGCCGAAGGACATACTGGCCGTGGCGATCTGCGACCACTTGGTGTGGCCGGGCAGGTAGCCGGCGTTCTCGCCGGGAAAGCCCAGCGCCAGGGGATTGCCGAAGCCGACCCGGCTGAGCTGCTCGTAGATGGGCAGCGGCCCGATCTGCAGGGCCACCTTGCTCATGCCGATGTTGGATGAGTTGAGCAGCACCCCGGTCATGGTCAGCACGCCGCGCTTGGCCACGTCGTGGATGGTATGGCCGTCGATGGTCATCCAGCCCGGCGCCACGTCCACGGTGCTGTTCTCGTTGAACTTGCCCGAGGCCAGGGCCACCGACATGCTGAATGGCTTGATCACCGAGCCGGGCTCGAAGGCGTCGGTCAGGGTGCGGTTGCGCATGTTGGGGATCTGCAGGGTGGCGCGGTTGTTGGGGTTGTAGGAGGGGAAGTTGGTCATCGCCAGGATCTGGCCGGTCTTGGGATTGACCAGCACCGCCGACCCGGACTGGGCGCCGAACTTCTCCACCGCGGTCTGCAGCGCGCGATAGGCGATGAATTGCAGGCGCAGGTCGATGGACAGGGCGACGTCCTTGCTCGGTTGCGGCTGGCGCACCACGCGGATGTTCTTGACCACCGAGCCGCGCGGATTGATCAGCACCTCGCGCACGCCGCCCTTGCCGGCCAGCCAGTCCTCGAAGCCGAGTTCCAGCCCCTCCTGGCCATGGCCGTCGATGTTGACCATGCCGATCACCTGGGCCACCAGCTCGGAGCTGGGGTAGTAGCGCTTGTATTCCTTGATCTGGCGGACCCCGGGCACGCCGAGGGCCATGATGTTCTCGCCGTCGATGGGCGACAGCGCCCGGGCCAGGTAGAGGAAGTGCTTTTCCGGATGGCCGAGGATCAGATTGCGCAACTCGGCTTCGGGCTTGTGGATGGCCTGGGCCAGGCGCCCCAGCTGGTCGGCGCTGTCCTGCATCTCGGCCGGATTGCACCAGATGGTCACCACCTCGGTGGAAACCGCCAGGGGCGCACCGTTGCGGTCGGTGATCATGCCGCGGGTGACCGGAATGGGAATGTGGCGCACCGAGCGGCGGTCGCCCTGGTCGCCGAGGAAGGCGGCGTCGATCAGCTTGAGGTAGGTGATGCGGCCGGCGACCACGCAGGTCAGCAGGATCAGCACGGCGACCACGACATAGAAGCGATAGCGGGGTGCGGCCGTCATGGCGGCTCCTGCGCGAGAAGGGGGCTTGGGCATGGTCACAACTGGTTACAACCGTCAGGGACGCGCATGGTAACTGGTCCAGCCATCGGCCGGAAACCGCTGGGCGGTCCGGGGCGGTACACTGCGCACATGAGCGACATCCCCCTGCATGACCTTTCCACCCCTACCGTGACCTGCGAGAGCTGTCAGGCCTGGTGCTGCCGCCAGGAAGTCCTGCTGTTCGACGATGCCGGCGTGCCTGCCCGCTACATCGAGGAAGACTGGACCGGCACCCGCATGAGGCGTCTCGACGACGGCTGGTGCGCTGCCCTGGATCGCGAGCAGATGAACTGCAGCATCTACGAGGTGCGCCCCTGGGTCTGCCGGATCTTCGACATGGCCGGCCCGGAATGCCTGGAAGAGCGGGCGGACATGAAAAGGGCGATGGAGAGCGGCGAGTTCTAGCGTCGCCCTGGCCAACCCCGTTGGGCTTCGCTGCGCTCAGCCCAACCTACGCGTCCAGCCCTGAGGCACCGTAGGTCGAGACGGCTTTTCCGTCAAAGCCCAACAAGGCGGGCATGCTTCGGCGGACCGCCGTCTAACGCAGCTTCTGCGGCTTGTAGGCGCAGTAGTTCGGGCGCGGACCGACCCTTGGGTGGTTGCGGCAGGTTTCCGGGCGCTGGTCGTAGATGGTGCACAGCCGCGTCTTGGGATGCAGATAGATGCAGTCGTTGTTGGACAGCCGCACCAGGGTGAACAACCCGGTCTTGGCATTGAGGCGTTCGACCACGCCGTCCTTCTTGAGCCGCTTGGCGATGTCCTTGAGCGGCTCGCCCTTCTCGAATTCGTCCACCACGCCCATGCGGATCAGATCGGACAGGCGGGCCTCCACCGGCAGGGTGCAGCAGCTGGACACGCAGTCCAGGCACATGGCCTTGTCGTAACGGATCCAGGTTTCGGTGCGATCGAGATCGGCACCGAGAATGCGCAGTATCTGAGCCATGGCTTACTCGGCGAAGGTGACCTGACCATTGGCCAGGGAGGCGACACGGGCCAGGGATTCGACGCGATAGCCCTGGGCATCCAGTTCGGCGCGACCGACCTGGAAGGACTTCTCGATGACGATGCCCAGGCCGGCGACCTGGGCCCCGGCCTGACCGATGATGGAGATCAGCGCCTTGGCCGCCTTACCGTTGGCAAGGAAGTCGTCGATGATCAGCACCCGATCGTCGGACGAAAGGTGCATGGTCGAGACGGCTATGGTGCTCTCGGTCTGCTTGGTAAAGGAATAGACACTGGCGACCAGTAGATTGTCGGTCAGGGTCAGCGACTGGTGCTTGCGGGCGAAGATCACCGGCACGCCCAGCTCCAGTCCGGTCAGCACCGCCGGAGCGATCCCCGAGGCTTCGATGGTCACGATCTTGGTGATGCCGGCGTCGGCGAAGCGGCGGGCGAACTCCTGACCGATGTCGCGCATCAGCGCCGGATCGATCTGGTGGTTGAGGAAGGCATCGACCTTGAGCACCTGCTCGGAGAGTACCTGGCCTTCGCTGCGAATCTTGGCTTTGAGGCGTTCCACGCGGACGGTCCTTTAACGGCAACGCCCGGGCCTGAGTACAGGACCGGGTCTGAGAATACGGGAGGGCGGCGATTGTGCCCTATCTTTCAAGAAAGTCGTTAGTTTGCCGACAAATCGTCCTATAGGTATCCGCAACGGATAGCCGACGCTTGCCGGTGGCTGGCACAGGAGTGGTCGAACATGGGTGTTTTGTTGTCACCGGGGATTCGCGTGCTGAGCCAGTTCGGCTTCGCCCGCAAGTTCGCCCTGCTGCTGGTGCTGTTCATCCTGCCCCTGGCGGTCAGTCTCTGGCTGCTGGGCGCCGATTTCCAGGCCAAGCTGGCCACCGTCAGTGGCGAGCGCAGTGGCGTGCGGCTGCTGCAACGGCTGGACGCCGTGGAAGAAGAACTCACCCTTCGACGCAACCTGACCGCGCGCTGGAAGGCGATCGACACCAGTCGCCAGGAAACGCCGGCCGTGCAGGCCGCCATCGCTGCCCTGGAAAGTCGCAATGACAGTCGTCGCGAGCGGCTCGCCCGGCTCGAACAGCAGCTGGCGACCGAAGGCGCCGGCGCGGATGTGCAGGCTCGCTTCAAGACCCTGCAGCAGGCGCTCGCCGGGCTGGAGGTCGCGGACCTGCGCGGCCTGGGCTGGTGGCCGAACGGCTATGACCGATTCACCGCCGCCCTCGGAGCCGTCCAGGCGCTGCGCGAGGAAATCGCCCTGGACAGCGGCCTCATCCTTGATCCCTGGATGGAAACCTATCTGCTGATGCAGATCGGCACCACCCAGTCGGTCGAGTTGTATGAACGCCTCGGCCGCCTGGCCAGCGTCGGCCAGGCCAGTGTAGTCTCCGGCCAGTTCAGCCTGCAGAGCCGCCTGCAGCTGCGCGACCTGCGCGCGCGCGTCGGCGACTCCAGCGAGAGCCTGGCCAAGGTCGCCGTCCTGCTCGGCAACAAGCTGCCCGCCGACATGGCCGGCTGGAAGGACGACTACCAGAAGGTCAGCAGCCAGCTGGACGCCAGTCTCAAGACCCTCGATCAGGGGGTGTTCGGCGGCGAGATCACGCTCAAGCCGGAACAGTTCGAAGCCACCTTGGACGGGGTGCTGCAGGGGCTGCAGTCCTTCCGCCAGCAGACGCTGAAGAACCTGGATCAGCGGCTGCAATACTATCGCGGCGATGCCGTGCGCAGCTTTGGCGCCATCGCCGCCGGCTTCGGTCTGCTGCTGGTGGTGACCTGCTATCTGCTGCTGTGCATGCAGGCCGCCATTCGCGGCAGTGCGCGGCGCATCACCAACCTGGCCGAAGGCCTGCGCGACGGCGATCTGACCCGCTCGGCGCAGGTGAGTGGCCAGGACGAACTGGCCGAGATCGGGCGCGCCCTGGACCTGGCCGTGGTGCAGTTGCGCGGCAGCCTGCAGGCGGTCGAGCAGGAGAGTCGCCAGGTGGGCACGGCTTCCGGCGCGCTGGGGCAGCAGGCCGAGGCGGCGCTGGGCGCCGTGGAAGCCCAGCGCCAGCAGATCACCCAGATCGCCACCGCGGCCAACGAGCTGGCCGCCACCGCCCAGGGCGTGGCACGGAGTTGTGAAGAGGCCGCCGGCCGCGCCGAGCAGATGCGCGGCATCGCCGAGGCCAGCCAGAGCGACAGTCGCCAGACCACGGCCAGCATCCAGCGCCTCAACCAGCGCCTGGACGAGACGGCGGCGGCCATGGCCCAGGTCAATGCCCAGGCCGGGCAGATCCAGCAGGTGGTGGACGTCATCCGCGGCATCGCCGAACAGACCAACCTGCTGGCGCTCAACGCCGCCATCGAGGCGGCCCGGGCGGGTGATCAGGGAAGGGGTTTCGCGGTGGTCGCCGACGAGGTGCGTTCGCTGTCGCAGCGCACCCAGGCCTCCACGGCGCAGATCGCCGGGACCGTCGGCAGCCTGAGCGGCACCGTGGCCCAGGCCGTGTCCCTGATGCAGGACGCGTGCGGCCAGGCCGCCAGCGACGCCCAGTCGATCACCGGACTGGGACGGCGGCTGGAAGAGATCGCCGAATCGGTACAGGGCGTCTCCGACACCCTGGTGCAGATCGCCACCGCCGCCGAACAGCAGGCGGTCACCGCCGATCAGGTCAGCGGCAACATCCAGCAGGTCGATGGAGCCGCGGCCGATCTGCTCGGCAACGCGCGCACGGTGCAGAGCACGGCGGTGGGTCTGGAGGCGGGCAGTCGCACCCTGACGGCCAACACCACCCGCTTCCGCCTGGGCTAGAACGCAGAAGGGGCGCCTCTCAGGGCGCCCCTTCCACTCACAGAATTGCTGATCAGGCGCGGGTATCGAGCAGCCGGCCCAGGGTTTCCTGGGAGGCCTGCATGACCTTGGTACCGGCCAGCGCCTGGTACTTGCCGACATCCAGGTTGACCAGTTCACTGGCCAGATCGGCCTGGCTGTTGGTGGTCGCGCCCAGGGCTTGCTGCTCGTTACGCGCCGTCTGGGAGGCGAGGGCGGCGCCGGCCTTTTCGACCGTACGGCTACCGTTCTGGTAGGCCTGCACCCCGGCGTAAAGCGAATTGCTTGAAGTCACGTTCATGGACAGGGTCCTCGACGGTGATGTCAAAGGGCTATTGAAGCAGCTTTGACGCCAAAGAACCAGCAGTCCGTGTCGCCGCCTGTGTCCGGCTATTGCCGGATGGTCGCCCGGTTGCCCTGGCCGCTCTGGCGCAGGTCAAGGCTGTTGCCCGCGTCTGCCTGACTGATCGCGGCGTACTGACCAGCGCCCTGCTGACTGACGCTGACCCGGGCAGCGCCGGCCAGCCCCGCCTGCAGGAGATGACCGTCGCCCACCTGCTCGACGCCGAGTTCGACGTTGTCGCCCACCCAGACCGCACTGATCTCGTTATCGTTGCCCTGGGCAGCCAGGGTCAGGCGGGAATCGTCACCGCCGATCAGGACGTCGGCGCTGTTGCCCTTGCCCTGCTGCTGCAGGTCGAGGCGGTTGCCGGCGCCGGTCACGATCACCTGGATCGCGTTGTCGTCGCCCCGCTGGCGCACACTGACGCTCTGGGCTCGATCGGCGTGGCTGTTCTGCTGCACCGTCGCGCTGTTGCGCTGGCCGATTTGGACCAGTTGCGCCTCCTGCTGTCGCGTGCTCTGACGAATCGCCGCCCGGTTGTCGTCACCGCGTTGCTCGACCTCCGCCCGGTTGGCACCGCCGCCCTGCAGCAGCTTGACTTCGTTGCGCGCGCCCAGGCTCAGCACGTCCTGGACGTGATCGTCGCCCACCTGCCTGAGTCGCACGGCGCTGTCGCGGCCGTCCTGGAACAGATTCGACTGGTTGCGCTCGCCCTGCTGCTCGATGCGCAGTCGCTGGTCGTCACCGCCCTGGCGTACCAGGGCTTCGTTGAGCAGGCCGCGCTGGACGCTGTCCACCGTGTTGCGCTGGCCATGGCCCTGATAGACATAGGCGTGGCTCTGGCTGGCCTCGCGCTGGTCGATGAGGACCTCGCGCGCACCGCCGGCCGCCTGGGTGACATTGACGAAATTGCCGACACCACCCTGCTCGACGCGGGTACGGTCGCCCTGGGAAGCGCTCTGGGTGAGATAGGCCTGGCTGGCACGACCGCTCTGGCTGACTTCCAGGGTGCCCTGGCGGGTATCCGTTTCCTGGCTCAGGAAGGCCCCGAGGCGCTCGCCGCGCTGCTCCACGAGGGTCTGGTTGTCCAGCGCCCAGGCATGGCTGGTCAGGCCGAGCAGGCCCAGGCAGGTCAGGAATTTGAAGGCAGGCACTGGAGCGATCCGGCAGCGGTAGACAGGGCAGTCTGCCGCCGGCCTGGCCCTGCGGCCATCGCCCGAAAGACTGATATCAGCCCGGCAGGCGCAGGTGCGCGGCGACCGCGGCGGGGGTGGCCGCGGCCAGGTGCGGCACCGTGCCCAGGCAGGGCGCCGGCAGGCGTTCGTGCAGGGTGGCGAGGTTGTCGTCCAGGCGCAGGGTCGCTGGCGCCACCAGATTGGCGACCCAGCCGGCCAGTGGCAGGCCGTCGGCGAGGATGGCCTCGGCGCTGAGCAGGGCGTGGTTGATGCAGCCCAGGCGCACACCCACCACCAGGATCACCGGCAGACCCAGCTCACGGGCCAGATCGGACAGGGACTCGCGGCCGGCCAGGGGCACGCGCCAGCCGCCGGCGCCTTCCACCAGGCTGAAATCGGCCTGCAGCGCCAGGATCCGCCGTACCGGTGCGGCCAGGGCGGCAACGCTGAGGTCGATGCCGGCTTCGCGAGCCGCCAGGTGCGGGGCGATGGCGGGTTCCAGGGCAATGGGGTTGATGTCGCTGTAACCAAGCGGCAGCGAAGTCTCGCCGAGCAGGGCCAGGGCATCGCCGTTGCGCAGGCCCTCGGCGGTGCGTTCGCACCCGGAGGCCACCGGTTTGACGCCGGCGGTGGCGAGGCCCTGCAGCCGGGCCCGGTGCAGCAGGCCAGCGGCGATGGTGGTCTTGCCGATCTCGGTGTCGGTGCCGGTGACGAAATAGGCGGGCATGGCGGTCATTCCTTGCGCAGCAGGACGTGGATCACCTGGTAGGTGGCGGGCAGCCCGGCGGGCTCGCGCAGGCCCTCGTAGGCCTGGGTGAAGGCGGCCAGGCGCTGGCGCCCGGTAAGGCCCTGGGGGCGCCCCTGGTTGAGGTTGTGGGCGCCGATGGCCTTGAGGTGCTGGGTCAGGGCGCGCAGATCGGGGAAGTGCAGCCGCTCGGGTGCGACCTCCAGTCCCAGCACCTGCAAGCCGCTGGCCTGGGCGGCTGCGGCATAGGCCGTCTGCTGACGGAAGCGATTGACGTGCACCTGGTCGTCCACCCGGGCCCAGCTCTGGCGCAGTTCGTCGAGGGTGCCGGCGACCAGGCTGCTGAAGGCCAGCACGCCACCCGGGCGCAGGATGCGGCGCGCCTCGGCGAGCACGGCGGGCAGGTCCGGGCACCACTGCAGCGCCAGGCTGGAAAGGATCAGATCGCAACTGTCGGCGCGCAGCGGCAGCCGTTCGGCGTCGGCGGTGAGGTAGTGGCCGGCACCGGCGCCCTGGGCACGGGCATGGCGGAGCATGCCGGGCGCCAGGTCCAGGGCCAGGCCTTCGGCCTGCGGATGGCGCTGGGCCAGGGCGCGGCTGCAATAGCCGGTGCCACTGCCCAGGTCCAGCCAGCGTTGCGGATGCAGAACGGGTAGCCGGGCGAGCAGGCCGTCGGCGACCCGGCGTTGCAGCAGGGCGGCGCCGTCGTACTGCGCGGCGGCGCGGGAAAAGGACAGCGCCACCTGGCGCTTGTCGGGCAATACGTCAGCCATCGCGTCCTGCATAGATGAATTCACGGATACGGGTGGCCACCTCGTCCGGGCGTTCCAGGGGCAGGCCATGGCTGGCGTGCTCCAGGACCTCGACCTGGGCGTTGGGCAGCTCGTCGCGCAGGGCCTGGGCGGCGCTGGCCGGGACCAGGGCGTCATGGGCGCTGAACAGGTGCAGCTGGGGGCCGCTGAAGGCCTGCAGGGCGGCGCGGGTGTCCAGGCGCGCCAGCAGCTCCAGACCGGCGATGACCACCTCGGGGTCGATCTCGGGCAGGGTCACCTGCAACTGGCGGGCGAGGGTGCGGCTGTCGCGCGCGCCCTGGGCCACCAGCAGGGTGAAGCGCCTGAGGGTCAGCTCGGCGTCCAGCGAGCAGGCCTCGAAGAAATCGGTGAAGACGCTGCGCGCCATGGCGGTCTGCCAGCCGGCGCGGGCGACGAAGCAGGGATTGCTGGCCAGGGTGATGAGGCCGTGCACGCCCTGGGGGCGGCGCAGGGTGAATTCGCTGGCGAGCATGCCGCCCAGCGACCAGCCGGCCAGCCAGCCGCCCTCGGCGATGCGGGCTTCCAGGTCGGTGAACCAGGCCTGGGTGTCGGTCAGGGTCGGCAGCGGTTCGATCAGCACGTCGAGAAAGGGTGCCTGCTCGACGAGTTCGTCACGCAGGGGCTCCAGCGGAGCGTTGCCCAGGCCCCAGCCGGGCAGCAAGATCAGGGTATCGCGCATGGGTCGGTCACTTATCCGCGTCAGGCGGTAATTCGGCCATGGCCTGGGCCAGAGCGTCGAGCAAGAGGTCCACGTGCGCTTCGCGATGGGCCGCCGTCAGGGTTACCCGCAGGCGGGCACTGCCGGCCGGTACGGTGGGCGGTCGGATGGCGGTGACCAGAATCCCGCGTCGGCGCAGGGCGGCGGAGAGTGCGAGGGCGCGCGCGCTGTCGCCGACCAGGATGGGCTGGATCGGCGTGGCGCTGAGCATAAGGTCCAGGCCGAGAGCCGTCGCGCCCCTGCGGAATCTCTGGATCAAAGTGTGCAGAAGCTCACGGCGCCAGCCTTCCTCACGGACGAGCTGCAGGGCGGCGAGGGTGGCGCAGGCCACCGCCGGCGGCTGGCTGGTGGTGTAGATGTAGGGTCGGGCGAACTGGATCAGCGTCTCGATCAGCGCTTCGCTGCCGGCGACGAAGGCCCCGGCGGTGCCGCAGGCCTTGCCCAGGGTGCCGACCAGCACCGGGACCTGACGCTGGTCCAGGCCGAAATGCTCGACGATGCCGCCACCGCTGGCGCCGAGGGTGCCGATGCCGTGGGCGTCGTCCACCAGGGTCCAGGCGCCGTGACGCTGGGCGACCTCGCAGAGTTCGGGCAGGGCGGCCAGATCGCCGTCCATGCTGAAGACCCCGTCGGTGACCACCAGGGTGTCGCCTTCGGCCTTGGCCAGGCGCGTGGCCAGGCTGGCGGGATCATTGTGCAGATAGCGGCCGAAGCGCGCGCCGCTGAGCAGACCGGCATCGAGCAGGGAGGCGTGGTTGAGGCGGTCCTCCAGCACCGTGTCGCCACGGCCGACCAGGGCGGTGACCGCCGCCAGGTTGGCCATGTAGCCGGTGGAGAACAGCAGGGCGCGCGGCCGCCCGGTGAGTTCGGCCAGGGCCTCTTCGACCTGGTGGTGCGGACCGCTGTGGCCGATCACCAGGTGCGAGGCGCCACCGCCCACCCCCCAGCGCTCGGCGCCCGCGCGCAGGGCGGCGATCACCTGGGGGTGATTGGCCAGGCCCAGGTAGTCATTGCTGCAGAAGGCCAGCAGGGGTTCGCCATCCACCACCACCTCGGGGCCCTGGGGTGCTTCCAGCAGCGGGCGGCGCCGATAGAGGTGCTCGGCGTGACGCTGGGCCAGGCGGGCGGCGAGGTCGAAGGCCATGGGGTTCTCGTTGATAAGGGTTCAGAGCGCCCTCACCCCAGCCCTCTCCCAGGGGGAGAGGGGGTTGGTCTGGCGCGGGGACTGGCAGCGGGGTTTCGCCTTATCTCAGCTCTTTCTCGGGGAAGAGGGGGAAGAGCTGGGCGGCGCGCGGAGTCAGGCGGTGGCGGCGTCGTAGAAGAGTTCGCCGTTGCGCTGCTCCACCAGGGCCTGCTCGATGGCGGCCTGGTGCACCTCGTCGGCGTGCTCTTCGCGGGCTTCGGGCTGGATGCCGAGGCGGGCGAACAGCTGCATGTCCTTGTCGGCCTGGGGGTTGCCGGTGGTCAGCAGCTTTTCGCCGTAGAAGATGGAGTTGGCGCCGGCCAGGAAGGCCAGGGACTGCATCTGCTCGTTCATCTGCTCGCGACCGGCGGACAGGCGCACATGGGACTTGGGCATGAGGATGCGCGCCACCGCCAGGGTGCGGATGAAGTCGAAGGGATCGACGTCCTTCTCGTTGGCCAGCGGGGTGCCCTGGACCTTGACCAGCATGTTGATCGGCACGGATTCGGGGTGCTCGGGCAGGTTGGCCAGCTGGATCAGCAGGCCGGCGCGGTCGTCCACCGATTCGCCCATGCCGAGGATGCCGCCGGAGCAGATCTTCATCCCGGCTTCGCGGACGTAGGCCAGGGTCTGCAGGCGCTCGCCGTAGGTGCGGGTGGTGATGATGCTGCCGTAGAACTCCGGCGAGGTGTCCAGGTTGTGGTTGTAGTAGTCCAGGCCGGCGTCAGCCAGGGCGCGGGTCTGCTCCTGGTCCAGGCGGCCGAGGGTCATGCAGGTCTCCAGGCCCAGCGCCTTGACGCCCTGCACCATCTGCAGGACATAGGGCATGTCCTTGGCGGACGGGTGCTTCCAGGCGGCACCCATGCAGAAGCGGGTCGAGCCGATGGCCTTGGCCTCGGCGGCCGCCTCCAGCACCTTCTGCACCTCCATCAGCTTTTCCTTTGCCAGGCCGGTGTTGTAGTGACCGGACTGGGGGCAGTACTTGCAGTCTTCCGGGCAGGCGCCGGTCTTGATCGACAGCAGGGTGGAGACCTGCACGCGATTGGGATCGAAGTGCTGGCGATGCACGCCCTGGGCCTGGAACAGCAGGTCGTTGAAGGGCTGCTGGAACAGGGCGCGGACTTCGGCGAGAGTCCAGTCGTGACGCAGGGCGGTAGCGCTCATGGGAGATCCTCGATGCAGGGAACGGCCGGGTGCCGGAGCGGGGCCGATGAATGCGGTCGACCTTAGCCGAAGTCTGGGTTGACTACTGCTCATAAAATGAGCAATTACCGGATTTTTTGCAGGGAGATTGATGGCGTCGCAGCTTGGGTTGAGCGCCAGCGAAGCCCAACAGGGTTGGCACGGCGTGGGTGGTTGGGCTGCGCCGGTGGAGCCGTCTCAACCCAGCCGACGCGCCAACCCCCTCGCCCTTTGGGAGAGGATTGGGGTGAGGGCGAAGCCTAGAGCATCCGCTCCAGCCCCACCGCCTTGACCACCCAGGCGTTGAAGCGCCGCCAGGCGCTGCCCGGTTCGTGGTGCAGCACCCGGGGCTGGCCGTCGCGCTCGCTGACCCACTCCAGCCGCACCTGCCCGCGATCCTCGACGCGCCTGACCGCATAGGAGACGCTCGGGGCCATGCCCTGCAGCATCAGCTGGCGCAGGCGACCGGTAAGGACCGGGCTGTCCACCAGGATGCCGACCTCGGTGTTCCACAGCACCGAGCGCGGATCGAAATTGAAGGAGCCGATGAAGGACCAGCGCCCGTCGATGGCCATGGCCTTGCTGTGCAGACTGGATTCGGATTCGCCAAAGCTGTAGGGCAGGGCGGAGCGTTTCTGGTCCGGACGGGCGCGCAACTCATAGAGCCTGACCCCCTGGGCCAGCAGGGCCGCGCGATAGGGCGCATAGCCGGCGTGCACGGCGGGCACGTCGGTGGCTTCCAGGGCGTTGGTCAGCACCCGGACATCGACGCCGCGGGCGGCCAGGCCCCCCAGGTAGGCGACCCCCTGATTCATCGGCACGAAGTAGGAAGAGACCAGCAGCAGTTCGTGCTGGGCGCCGTCCAGGGTCGGTTGCAGCTGATGGGTGAGCAGCAGCTGCCAGTCCGGTTCGTCTTCGGCCAGCACCTTGCGCGGCGCATCCCAGAATGCCTGGGCATGGGCCCAGGTCAGCTCCCGCAGCCAGCCGTCGAGCTGGGGCGCGGTGGCGTAGCGCCGCAGACGGTTGTACAGCGCCAGGTCGCGGGTGCGTTCGCTGTCGAGGTAGTGATGCAGCCGTGCGCGCAGCCGCACCAGGGCGGTGGGCGAGGGAGCGAACCAGCGCAGCCGCCGGGCCGGCTGGCTCAGCGGACTGTTCCAGTACTGGTCGAAGCTGGTGCCCAGTTGCCGCGCCACCGGGCCGGCGGCGAGCAGGTCGAGATCGGTGAAGTTCATCTCCGGACGGGCATCGAAGTACTCGTCACCCAGGTTGCGGCCGCCGACGATGGCCACGCTGTCGTCGGCCAGCCACAGCTTGTTGTGCATGCGGCGGTGCTGATGGTTGAGATCCACCAGGCGGCCCAGGGCCCGGGTCGGACCGGTGCTGCGGCCCAGGTGCAGCGGATTGAAGACGCGGATCTGCACATTGGGATGGGCCGCCAGCACGGCGATCTGGTAGTCGTTGCCGTCGCTGCTGGTGTCATCGATGAGAAAGCGGATACGCACGCCGCGATCCGCCGCCTTGAGCAGTTCGTTGACCAGCAGCCGGGTGGTCAGGCCGTCGTGGACGATGTAGTACTGGATGTCCAGGCTGCGCTGAGCCTTGCGGATCAGCTCGGCGCGAGCGGTGAAGGCGTCGGTACTGGTTTCCAGCAGACGCAGACCCGACAGGCCCGGGTGGGTGGCGCCAGCCGCGCGCACCTGGCTGTCCAGGGCGGTGCCGGCGACCGGGAGGACCTGGGAGGCGTGGCGCGGAATCGGCGTGGCGCAGCCGGCCAGCAGCGCCAGCAGCAGGGGCACGACCAGGCGGATCACAGGCTGTCCTTGAGGCGATACCAGAGCATGCCCAGGGCCAGCAGCGGCGATCTCAGGTGGCGACCGCCGGGAAAGCGCGCATGGGGCACCCGGGCGAAGAGGTCGAAACCGGCCGACTGGGCCAGGATGGCCTCGGCCAGCAGGTGACCGGCCAGGTGGGTGGCGTTGACCCCATGACCGGCATAGGCCTGGGCATGGAAGACGTTGGGGTGCTCGCGCAGCCGGCCGATCTGCGGCAGGCGATTGGCTCCGATGCCGATCATGCCGCCCCAGGCGTAGTCGATGCGGACCTCGGCCAGCTCGGGGAACACCTCCAGCATCTTCGGCCTCATGTAGCCGGCGATGTCCCTGGGATCGCGTCCGGAATAGTGGCAGGCGCCGCCGAACAGCAGGCGGCGGTCGGCGGAAAGGCGGAAGTAGTCCACCGCCACGTTCTGGTCGCAGACCGCGCGATTGCCCGGCAGCAGCCGCGCGGCGCGTTCGGCGGACAGCGGCTCGGTGGCGATCACATAGCTGCCGGCCGGCAGGACCTGGGCGGCGAGATCGGGTTGCAGGTCGTCGATATAGGCGTTGCAGCAGAGCACCAGGGTAGCGGCCGAGACCCGGCCGCGGGCGGTGTGGACGCGCACCCGGGGGCCGTATTCCAGGCGGGTGACCTGGCTGTCTTCGTGCAGTTGCACGCCCAGCGCCCGGGCCGCGGCAGCTTCGCCGAGAGCCAGATTGAGCGGATGCAGGTGGCCGGAGCCCTCGTCCACCAGGGCGCCCTGGTAGCGGTCGGAGCCGACCACCTCGGCCAGCCGGGCCTTGGGCACCAGGCGCAGCGGATGGGAGTAGCCCAGAGCCTGCAGCGCGGCATGCTCTTCCTGCAGGTGCTGCCAGTGGCGCGGCTTGTTGGCCAGGTCGGCGAAGCCCCAGGAGAGCGCGCAGTCGATGCCATGGCGGGCGATGCGCTGACGCACCAGGTCCACCGCCTCGAAGCCCAGGCGCTTGAGTTCACGCACCCCCTCGGTGCCTATGACCGGTTCGAATTGCTCGACGTCATGGCCGACGCCGCGGATCAGCTGGCCACCGTTGCGGCCGCTGGCGCCCCAGCCGATGCGGCGGGCTTCCAGCAGCACCACCCGGGCGCCACGCTCGGCCAGTTCCAGGGCGGTCGTGAGCCCGGAAAAGCCACCGCCGACCACGCAGACATCGGCCTGGACCTCGCCCTCCAGGGGCGGAAAGCTCAGGGTCTGGTTGGCGGTGGCGGCGTAGTAGGAGGGGGCGTGGGGCTGCATGGAGGCGTCTGACTGGCCAGGGCGAAGGCGCAATCCTAAGCGGTGGGCCGTTGTGCCACCAGGGTGAAACTCATCGGCAGCTGGGCTTGCTGGTCTTGGTAGCGGTCGTAATCCACCTCCCGATTGGAGTGTGGATGCTCTTCCAGCCGTTGCAGCGCCAGGCCTGCCTGCAGGCAGGCGGTGACGATGGCGCCCAGGGTGTGGATGTGCCAGTAGCTCGGCGCGCCCTGGCCATGATCCAGGCCATCGTAGGCGATGAGGTGGTCGCTCACCAGCGGCTCGCGCCGGAAATAGCTGTAGCGCGGCACCAGCGGCTGGTCCGCCTGGGGCTCGAAGACTTCCAGGAAGGGATGGGTCTCGTAGACCACCAGGCGTCCGCCTGGCGCCAGCAGGCCCTGCACCGCGGCGAAGAAGGCCGGCAGATCGGGCATCCAGTTCAATACGCCGATGGTGATCAGCACCAGGTCGTGCTGGCCGAGCCCGGCGGGCAGGGCATAGATGTCGGCCGCCACCAGTCGCGGCGCCAGGCCCGCCGCCGCAGCCAGCTGCTCACCCTGGGCGAGGAAGGCCGGCGATTGGTCGATGCCCAGCGCGGGACGGCCGCCAAGGCTGGCCAGGGAAAGCAATTCGCGGGCATTGTTGCAGCCGACCTGGGCGCAACTCAGGCCGCGGATGTCCAGTGCGGTGAGGGTGGCGGTCAGGCAGGCGTCGAGGACCGAAAAGCCGGGTTGCCGGGCCTGTTCCAGCAGAGCCTCCCATTCCTCGCCCCGGGCATGGAGCGGCGCCGACAGCTCCCAGGCCTGGCGATTGGCGGCGGTGATGAGTTGGCGTTGGCGGGGATCCATGGCGTGGCCTGCTTGGCGATCTGACGAAAGAGCGCAGCCTAGACGGTGATCCCCGGGGTTGCCAGCCGTTAGTCCGGCACCGGCAGACTCAGGGTCTCCTTGATCTCTTCCATCACGATGTAGCTCTTGGATTCGCGCACATGGGGCAGCTTGAGCAGGATGTCGCCGAGCAGCTTGCGATAGGAGGCCATCTCGGAGATGCGCGCCTTGACCAGATAGTCGAATTCGCCGGAGACCAGGTGACATTCCAGCACCTGGGGCAGCTTGAGCACGGCGCGGCGGAATTCCTCGAAGGTGTCGCCGGACTTGTAGTCCAGGCTCAGCTCGACGAACACCAGCAGCCCGGCCTTGAGGTGCTGCGGATTGAGGCGGGCGTTGTAGCCTTGGATGATGCCCTCGCGCTCCAGCCGGCGGACGCGCTCGGTGCAGGGCGTGGTGGACAGCCCCACCCGCTCGCCCAGCTCGGTGAAGGAGATGCGGCCATCGTCCTGGAGGATGCGCAGGATGTTGCGGTCGATCTTGTCCAGCTCGCGTCTGGCCTGGTGATGGGTACGCATCGCGGAGGTCTCTGCCAAAGGGGTCTTTACCGGAAAATTACTCCGAATATAGGCAATTCTTCAGTGATTAGCACTGCGAGCGGCTTTCTATACTTGCCGTATCTGCCTTCATTCCGACGAAAGCCGGCGAAATCCTCTCGCCGGCCAGGAGCTAGCGATGCGTGTACTGGTTTTGGGTAGCGGCGTCATCGGCACGACCAGCGCCTACTATCTGGCCCGTCAGGGTTTCGAGGTGGTCGTGGTCGATCGCCAGGCCGGTCCCGCCCTGGAGACCAGCCATGCCAACGCCGGTCAGGTCTCGCCTGGCTATGCCTCGCCCTGGGCCGCGCCCGGCGTACCGCTCAAGGCGCTGAAGTGGCTGTTCCAGAAGCACGCGCCCCTGGCCATCCGCCTGACCGGCGACAGCAGCCAGTACCTGTGGATGGCGCAGATGCTGCGCAACTGCACCGCGGCCCGCTATGCGGTCAACAAGGAACGCATGGTGCGGCTGTCCGAATACAGCCGCGACTGCCTCGACGAGTTGCGCCAGGACACCGGCATCGCCTACGAAGGCCGCCAGCTGGGCACCACCCAGATCTTCCGCACCCAGCAGCAGGTGGAGGCCGCGGCCAAGGACATCGCCGTGCTGGAGCGCTCCGGCGTGCCCTTCGAATTGCTCGACCGCGACGGCGTGGCCCGGGTCGAACCGGCGCTGGCGGCGGTCAAGCACAAGCTGGCGGGCGGCCTGCGCCTGCCCAACGACCAGACCGGCGACTGCTTCCTGTTCACCAATCGCCTGGCCGAGGAAGCCCGCCGCCTGGGCGTGGAATTCCGCTTCGGCGCCGAGATCCAGCAACTCAGCGCCAATGGCGATCGTATCGACGGCGTCAGGGTCGATGGCGAACTGCTCACCGCCGACCACTACGTCCTGGCCCTGGGCAGCTATTCGCCGCACCTGCTGGCGCCCCTGGGCATTCGCGCGCCGGTCTATCCGCTCAAGGGCTATTCGCTGACGGTGCCCATCGTCGATGCCGCCATGGCGCCGACCTCGACCATCCTCGACGAGACCTACAAGGTCGCCATCACCCGCTTCGACGATCGCATCCGCGTCGGCGGCATGGCCGAGATCTGCGGCTTCGACCTGAACCTGGATCCGCGCCGCCGCGCGACCCTGGAAATGATCACCGGCGACCTCTATCCTCGCGGCGGCGACCTCGCCCGGGCCAGCTTCTGGACCGGTCTGCGACCCGCCACCCCGGACGGGACCCCCATCGTCGGTGCCACCCGCTATCGCAACCTGTTCCTCAATACCGGGCACGGGACGCTGGGCTGGACCATGGCCTGCGGCTCCGGTCGCCTGCTGGCCGATCTGATCGCCCGCAAGCAGCCGCAGATCAGCGCTGAGGGTCTCGACATCTCCCGTTATTCCGCTACCCAGGAGTCCCCGCGCAATGCCCGTACAGCGTCTGCACACTGATCGCCGCCTCAGCGAAATCAACATCCACAACGGTACCGTCTACCTGGCCGGCCAGCTGGCCGACGACTTTGCCGGCGACATCTACCAGCAGACCCGCGAGACCCTGGCCAACGTCGACAAATTCCTCGCCGAGGCCGGCAGCGACAAGCAGCACATCCTGGTGGTGACCATCTTCCTGCGCGACATCGCCCTGCACTTCGAGGGCATGAATCGCGCCTGGGACGAATGGGCCGCCCAGGGCGCCACCCCGGGTCGCACCACCGTCGAAGCCAAGCTGGCCAAGCCGGACATCCTGGTGGAAATGAACGTCATCGCCGCCGTCAAGGCGTAGCGTCCTCATCCCCTCTCCCTCCGGGAGAGGGCCAGGGTGAGGGTGTTTCAACGCCCCCCAACTTTCCCTCTCTCTGCCGAGACCTCCCATGCGTCCCGCCCGCGCCGTCATCGACCTCGCCGCCCTGCGCCAGAACTACCGACTGGCACTTGAACTCTCCGATGCCCGCGCCCTGGCGGTGATCAAGGCCGATGCCTATGGCCATGGCGCCGTGGCGGTGGCCAGCGCCCTGGCCAAGGAGGCCGATGGCTTCGCCGTGGCCTGCATCGAGGAGGCCCTGGAGCTGCGCGCTGCCGGGATCCGCGCGCCCATCCTGCTGCTGGAAGGCTTCTTCGGCGTCGACGAGTTGCCGTTGATCGTCGAGCACGATCTCTGGACGGTGATCCATGCCGACTGGCAACTCCAGGCGGTGGAGCGGGCCACCCTGGCGCGGCCGCTGCAGGTCTGGCTGAAGCTGGATTCCGGCATGCACCGGGTCGGCTTCTTTCCCCAGGACTACGCCGCCGCCTATGGGCGACTGCTGGCCAGCGGCAAGGTCAGCGGCATCGTCAAGCTGACCCACTTCGCCCGCGCCGACGAACCGGACAGCCCGGCCACCGCGGCGCAGATCGCCACCTTCCGCGCGGCCACCGAGGGCCTGCCCGGCCCCACCAGCCTGCGCAATTCGCCGGCGACCCTGGGCTGGCCCCAGGCCGCCGGTGACTGGGTGCGCCCGGGGCTGATGCTCTATGGCGTCTCGCCCTTCGCCACGGCCCAGGCCGCGGCCGAACGACTGCAACCGGTGATGACCCTGACCTCGCGGGTGATCGCCGTACGCGAACTGCCAGCCGGCGAGCCGGTGGGCTATGGCGCGCGCTTCGTCACCGCCGGGCCGACCCGGGTCGGCGTGGTCGCCCTGGGCTATGCCGACGGCTATCCGCGCCATGCGCCCAACGGCACCCCGGTGGCCATCGAAGGCCGTCCCGGTCAACTGATCGGCCGGGTATCCATGGACATGCTCACTGTCGATCTCACCGATCATCCCCAGGCCGGGGTGGGCAGCGAGGTGGAATTCTGGGGCCGCCAGGTGTCGGTGGCGGACCTGGCGGAACGCTGCGACACCATTCCCTACCAGTTGCTGTGCAACCTCAAGCGGGTGGCGCGCAGCTATCGCGACTAGGCCCTGGGCAGGGCCTCCGGGCGCTGCCGCCACCAGGCGAACGCTGTACCGGGGCCGCACGTCCGTCGTGGTGTTGTAAATCTCGAACAGCGTTGCCATGATGCCGAACACCGTGCCGCGGCACGCCTTCAGCGCGTGGCCTGGCCACGTCTCCCCCGCCTGCTCGAGGAGTCTTTCCCACCTTGGACGTCGGTGCCCGCCTGCAAACCATCCGTACCCTCAAGGGCCTGTCCCAGCGCGAACTGGCCAAGCGTGCCGGGGTGACCAACAGCACCATCTCGATGATCGAGAAGAACAGCGTCAGTCCCTCCATCAGCTCGCTGAAAAAGGTGCTGGCCGGGATTCCCATGTCCCTGGTGGAATTCTTTTCCCTGGATCTGGAGCAGGACACGCCGACCCAGGTGGTCTATCGCGCCAATGAACTCATCGACATCTCCAGTGGCGCCCACACCGTGCGCATGCGCCTGGTCGGCCGCGCCCATCCCAGTCGCGCCCTGGCCTTTCTCGACGAGACCTATCCGCCCGGCGCCGACACCGGCGAAGAGATGTACGCCCATGAAGGCGAAGAGGCCGGCCTGGTGGTGGAAGGCCGCCTGGAGCTGACCGTGGGCGGCGAGGTGCACATCCTCGAACCCGGCGACAGCTACTACTTCGAAAGCAGCCGCCCGCATCGCTTCCGCAATCCCTTCGAAGCCCCCGCCCGACTGATCAGCGCGACCACGCCGGCGAATTTCTGAGTACCCGCAGCACGACGGTTGTAGGGTGGAAAACGGCGGAGTCTTTTCCACCTGGAGGTCGGTGCGGGGGCGCCCTCACCCCAGCCCTCTCCCGGAGGGAGAGGGGGCTGGCCGAGTGGACGTTTGTCCACAGCGCTCCAAGACAGATCGCGATGGGGCGCCGCGATAGGAATTTCAGCAGCGAATCGCGGCCGTGGGCCGCTCCTACAGGGGTGATGCTTTTGTAGGAGCGGTCGCTACGGCGCACCGGCATGGTTGCGATAAAGACAGTTGCTACTACGAGCCAGTCCCCCACAACTCCCCTTCATCGATCCCCAGCGCCGCCAGCTCCGCCCGGCGTAGCGGTTCGTCCTGGGCGAGAAAGAATTCGTCCAGTTGCGGCGGCGCCACGCCGCTGGCCAGGAGCAGGGCGTGGGCCTGGCCGCGGTGGTGCAGCTGATGCACGAAGAGATGCTGCAGGGTGCGCAGGCGCTGTTCCCGTACCGGGCCGCTGGCGCGGGGCAGGGTGATGAGCGGGATCAGTTGCTGCGGACCGAGGCTGCGGCACAGGGCGATGAGGCGCAGGTCACTGGCGCTCTGGGCCGCACGCAGCGTCGCCAGGTCAGGCCAGGCGGTATCCTGGTAGGGCCGGGGCTGGTCGTGCAGGGCATCGAGATAGAAGCGATCGACATCGAGCAGATGGCCGAGCAGGGCCCAGAGCGAGCCGAAGAAGGCGGCGGGTTGGGGCGCCCGCAGGGCGGTGACCGGCAGCAGGGCGCAGGCCGCCAGCAGGCGGTGGTTCGACCAGCGATTGTTGCAGGCCTGGGCCAGCAGCAGGGTGGTGGTCATGGGCAGGTCCTCGGCACGGCGCGCGGACACCTACTGTAACCTGCGGCGGTGTGGCGGAGGTCGCAGCCTGGGCCCCCTTGGCATTGAGCCGCTGCCGGCACTTTGCCATGCTCCGCGGCTCTGCTCTCTATCTGCAAGGATGCGCCTGATGCCTAGAATTTCGCCCTGGTTCGGCCTGGTCGCCGCCCTGTGCCTGGGTGCCCCGGTCCGGGCCGCCGACTCCGTCTCCCTGCCCGACCTGCCCTACATCCCCCTGGGCGTGGTGGGCCACGACAACAACGCCGCCTATCCCGATGCGCAGATGGAAAGGCGCCTGCAGCTGCTCGACCGCTACAACCTGCGCAGCTATCGCTCGGGTGAATTCCTGCTGCTGGATCTGCCCCGCCTGGATCGCCTGGTGGCCCTCGCCGGCCAGTACCACATCACCCTGCGACCGGTGATCACCCAGCAACTGACCCAGGCCCAGGCCTATGCCCTGGCCAAGCGCTACGCCAAGGACATCAAGATCTGGGAGATCGGCAACGAGCAGGACTATTCGCGGGTCGGCGCCGGCATCCGCATCAGTCGACTGGTGGACATCTATCGCGGCATCCGCCGGGCCTCCGACGAACTGGACGCCGGTCTCGAGACCACCATCAACGTGATGTCCTGCAACCCCGACGACAGGGGTGCCAAGGCCCGTTGCCCGGGCGATCGCCTGGGGTCCATGTGGTTTCTCGATCAGGCCCGGGCCGCCGGCTTCGCGTTCGACTACATCAGCTTCCACTACTACCCGCACTACCATGATCGCGGCCGCTGGATGGATCTCTACCTGGGGCAGATGCGCGCCATGGCGGAAAAATACCGGACGCGGATCTTCTTCAACGAGGTCAATTGCGGCGAGATCTACCAGGGCGCCACCGATGGCGGCCGACCGGGCGATCGCGGCTGCCATGACAGCCTCGAAGCCATCCTTTCCGAACTCAATGGGCGCTATCGCGACATCGTTCGCGAGATCAACGTCTACGAATTGCTCGACGAGCCGACCCATCCGATTGCCCATGAGCGTCACTTCGGGCTGATGTACGACCTGGACCGCCCAAAACCGGTCATGGAACTGATCCGCCGCTATGCCGGCAAGCCCTGAACCGTCAGAAAGCGGACAAACCTGACTTCACCGCGAAAACAGGTCTCTTGGGTGACCGGATGGTCACCGACGAACGGTAGACAAAGTGCCATCATCGGCACCGTACATCTGGCAAAACGCCGCGTTTACCCCTGCATCGTGATGGCACGGGTTCTTATTGGTCTAGCGCTTGCACTAGGCTTTGCAGGTGCTAGGGAAACGATCTTCCCCGGCAGTTTTCCTGCTGTACCGAGGTGGGATGCACGGATCGAATCGCGCACCTCGGCCTATCTGGTTCCTTCTTGATGACAATCCTTAGCTCCATCTCCCGCCGCCTGCCGCGTCAGGCGCTGCTCTTGCCTGCCCTGTTCGCCACCGCTTCGCTTGCCACCTCCGCCCAGGCCGTTGACCTGGTCGGTCTCAACTTCTCCGGCGCCACCTTCGCCGCCCAGGTACTGCCCGGTGTCAACGACCGCAACTTCATCTTCCCGGCCGAGAGCCATTTCCAGCAGTGGAGCGCCAAGGGCGTGAAGCTGGTGCGCTTCCCCATTCTCTGGGAGCGCCTGCAATCGTCCATGGGGGCCAATCTCGATCCCACCTACGCCGGCCTGATCGATCGCACCCTGGGCTACGCCCAGAAGTACGGCGTCAAGGTCATCCTCGATCTGCACAACTACGCCCGCTACCAGGGCAAGGTCATCGGCGCGGGCGAAGTCCCCTACGAAGCCTTCCAGAATCTCATGACCCGCGTCGCTCAGCGCTGGGGCACCCATGCGGCGCTCTATGGCTACGACATCATGAACGAGCCCCACGACGCCGTGAGCAACTGGCCGACCGCTGCCCAGTACGGCATCGACGGCGTGCGCGCGGTCGATTCGACCCACCCGATCTTCATCGAAGGCAATGGCTGGGCCGACACCACCCGCTGGCCGCAGTGGAACGATACGCTGCTCAAGCTCAAGGACCCGGCCAACAACCTGATCTTCATGGCCCAGGCCTTCTTCGACACCAGCCTGAACGTGGCGACCCTCTCGCCCAGCTATGGCGTCGAGCGTCTCAAGCCCTTCGTCAGCTGGCTCAAGGCCAACAACAAGCGCGGCTTCATCGGCGGCTTCGGCGTACCTGACACGGATGCGCGCTGGTTGCCCATTCTCGACGGCATGCTGGCCTACCTGAAGCAGAACTGCATTCCGGCCACCTACTGGGCCGCCGGCCCGGGCTGGGGTACCTACAACCAGGCGGTCGAGCCGATCAATGGCAAGGAGCGTCCGCAGTGGGCGGTACTGGCCAAGTACCTGGACAAGGACAGCTGCGCCGGCATCGGTCCGCAGGTGACCCCGACGGCCGCCACGCCGCCCAAGACCGAGACCGCCACCAGCGGTGCGACCGCGGGCACCACCGGCGGGACCGGTGCCGGCGGAGCGACCACCGGCACCACCACTGGCGCCGCGCCGGCTACGGGTAGCAGCACCACGGGCACCCCCACGGGCACCACCGCAGGCAGCACGCCCATGGCTGGCGCCGTCACCGGCACCACCGCCAATGCCGCGACCTCGTCCAAGCTGACCACCGTCGAGCAGCTCTACCTGGCCTACTACGGCCGGGCCGCCGATGCCGGTGGCCTCAACTACTGGGCCTCGCGTCTGGCCGGCGACATGAGCGTCGAGCAACTGGCGGCCAACTTCGCCGGCAACGGCGAATCGACCACCCTCTATGGCTCGCTGAGCGGTGCGGCCCTGGTCAACCAGGTCTACCAGAACCTCTATGGCCGCAGCGCCGACAGCAGCGGCAGCGCCTACTGGACCAGTCGCCTGGCCAACGGCATCACCTCGCGCGCCAACCTGCCACTGGAGGTCATGCGTGGCGCCGCGGGCGACGACAAGACCGCCTTCGACAAGAAGGTGAACACCGCCCTGGCCCAGGGCACCACCACGACCACGCCGACCCCCGCGGCCAGCGTGCAACCGGTGCAGAACGTGGTCCTGCCGGTCGCCAGTGGCAGCGTCTCCTCGGCGCCGTTGACCGGCTACAAGAACATCCCCCTGGGGGTGGTCGGCCACGACAACAGCGCCGCCTATCCGCCTGCCGAGATGGAGGCCCGCCTGCAGCTACTGGCGGCGCGCAATCTGCGCACCTATCGCTCCGGCGAGTATCTGGTGACCAACCTGCCCGAGCTGGATCGGCTGGTGTCCCTGGCCCGCAAGTACAACATCACCCTGCGGCCGGTGATCACCCACAAGCTGACCCAGGCGCAGGCCTATACCCTGGCCAAGCGCTACGCCAAGGACATCAAGATCTGGGAGATCGGCAACGAGCAGGACTACGCCAAGGCCGGTGCGCAGGATCGCATCAACACCCTGGTCGGGATCTATCGCGGCATCAAGCAGGCTTCGGACGAGCTGGGCGCCAACCTCAAGACCACCATCAACGTGATGGCGTGCAACTCGGATGATCGCACCACCACCTCGCGTTGCCCGGGTGATCGCAATGGGGCCATGTGGTTCCTCGACCAGGCCAAGGCGTCGGGCTTCAACTTCGACTACATCAGCTTCCACTACTACCCCTATGTCGACGACAAGGGATACTGGATGGACATGTACCTGGGCCAGATACGCGCCATGGCCAACAAGTACAAGACCAAGGTGTTCTTCAACGAGATGAACTGCGGCAACGTCTACCAGGGCAACACCGACGGCGGCCGTGACGGCGATCGGGCCTGCTACGACAGCGTCAAGCAGATGCTCACGGTGCTCAACACCAGCTACAGGGACGTGGTGGCCGAGATCAACGTCTACGAACTGCTCGACGAGCCGACCCTCTCGGTGGTCCACGAGCGCCACTTCGGGATGATGTATGACCTCAAGCGTCCCAAGCCGATCTTCGACATGGTGACCAGCTTCGCCAAGTAAGACCGGCGTGGCCAGACCACCGCCCCCGCTGCCTGACCGGTAGCGGGGGCGGTGTCGTTTTGGGGGTAGGAAAGGGGGGCGGGTGTCAGTCCGGCGTGGGGCGGCCCTCACCCTAACCCTCACCCAGAGGGAGAGGGGATTGCTCAAGTG
>NZ_JASCON010000004.1:0-123627 GCF_029959585.1 Pseudomonas sp. PS02302 | reverse complement strand
CCGCCCCCCCCCCCCCCCCCCCGGCGCCCCCCCCGCCCGGGGCGGCCGGCGCGGGGCCTGTAGCCTGGAACTGCCTTATTCGGTGGACAGCAGGTCCATGGCGTGGCGATCCATCATGTCCAGCGCCTTGCCGCCGCCACGGGCCACGCAGGTCAGCGGGTCTTCGGCGACGATCACCGGCAGGCCGGTTTCCAGCGACAGCAGCTTGTCCAGGTCGCGCAGCAGGGCGCCACCACCGGTCAGCACCAGGCCACGCTCGGCGATGTCGGAGGCCAGTTCCGGCGGCGACTGCTCCAGGCAGCTCTTGACCGCCTGGACGATGGTCGCCAGGGATTCCTGCATGGCTTCGAGCACCTCGGTGGAATTGAGGGTGAAGCTGCGCGGTACGCCTTCGGCCAGGTTGCGGCCACGGACGTCGATCTCGCGGACCTCGCCGCCCGGGTAGGCGGTACCGATTTCCTGCTTGATGCGCTCGGCGGTGGATTCGCCGATCAGGCTGCCGTAGTTGCGACGCACGTAGGTGACGATGGCTTCGTCGAAGCGATCGCCGCCGACGCGGACGGATTCGGCATAGACCACGCCGTTCAGCGAGATCAGGGCGATCTCGGTGGTGCCACCGCCGATGTCGACGACCATGGAGCCATGGGCTTCCTCGACCGGCAGACCGGCGCCAATGGCCGCGGCCATCGGCTCCTCGATCAGGAATACCTCACGGGCACCGGCGCCCAGCGCGGATTCGCGAATGGCGCGGCGCTCGACCTGGGTCGACTTGCAGGGCACGCAGATCAGCACCCGCGGACTGGGCTGCAGGAAGCTGTTCTCGTGCACCTTGTTGATGAAGTATTGCAACATCTTTTCGCAGACGCTGAAGTCGGCGATGACGCCGTCCTTCATCGGGCGGATGGCGGCAATGTTGCCCGGCGTCCGACCGAGCATGCGCTTGGCGTCGGTACCGACGGCGACGACGCTCTTCTGGTTGCCATGGGTACGGATGGCGACGACCGACGGCTCGTTGAGCACGATGCCACGCTCGCGGACATAAATCAGGGTGTTGGCGGTTCCCAGGTCGATCGACAGATCGCTGGAGAACATGCCACGCAATTTCTTGAACATGAGGTGACCCTAGGCGGTGACAAGCAGGCACGCGACAGGACAAACGTGCGGGTAAAAAAGTGCGGCAGACTCTAACAATCGCAGGGATTTAGGGCAAGGCGCCGATATGCTAGATTGAGAGCTTTTCCGGGCCGTTAAGCCCCTGTTCAACGCGGCGCCCGACCCGCCCAGCCCGTCTTCAGCATACGCGGCCGCCAACCGGGTCACGCCGCCTTCCTGCTTGGAGAAGCCGATGGCGCTCGAACGCACCGACGTCGAAAAGATTGCTCACCTGGCCCGCCTGGGTCTCGATGAAGCGGATCTCGCCGCTACCACCGCCACCCTCAACGACATCCTCGGCCTCGTCG
The DNA here is from genome assembly GCF_029959585.1 of Pseudomonas sp. PS02302. Classification (NCBI taxonomy): domain Bacteria; kingdom Pseudomonadati; phylum Pseudomonadota; class Gammaproteobacteria; order Pseudomonadales; family Pseudomonadaceae; genus Pseudomonas; species Pseudomonas sp. PS02302. The sequence goes on along the minus strand of NZ_JASCON010000004.1, from coordinate 122,167 downwards.
ACCAGATGCAGGCCGTGGATACCACGGGTATTGCCCCCCTCGCCCACCCGCTGGAAGCCACCCAGCGCCTGCGACCCGACCAGGCCACCGAAGGCGACCGGCGCGAGGCCTACCAGGCCATCGCCCCGGCCGTGGAAGCCGGCCTGTACCTGGTTCCCAAGGTGATCGAGTGAGACACGACATGCATCAGCTGACCCTGACCGAAATCGCTGCCGCCCTGGCCGCCAAGGATTTTTCCGCCGAGGAGCTGACCCGCAGCCTGCTGCAGCGGATCGAGCAGCTCGACCCGCGGCTCAACAGCTTCATCACCGTGACCACCGACCAGGCGCTGGCCCAGGCGCGGGCTGCCGACGCGCGGCGCGCCGCCGGCGAAAACGGCGCCCTGCTCGGTGCACCTCTCGCCCACAAGGATCTGTTCTGCACCCAGGGGGTGCTGACCAGCTGCGGCTCGAAGATCCTCACCGGCTTCAAGGCGCCCTATGACGCCACCGTGGTCGAGCGACTGGCCGCGGCGGGCGCCGTCTCCCTCGGCAAGCTGAACATGGACGAATTCGCCATGGGTTCGGCCAACGAGTCCAGCCACTACGGTCCGGTGAAGAATCCCTGGGACGTCACCCGGGTACCGGGCGGCTCTTCCGGTGGCTCCGCCGCGGCCGTGGCCGCGCGCCTGCTGCCGGCCGCCACCGGCACCGACACCGGTGGCTCGATTCGCCAGCCGGCGGCCCTGACCAACCTCACCGGCATCAAGCCCACCTACGGCCGCGTCTCGCGCTGGGGCATGATCGCCTACGCCTCCAGCCTCGATCAGGGCGGCCCGCTGGCGCGCACTGCCGAGGATTGCGCCCTGCTGCTGCAGGCCATGGCCGGTTTCGACCCCAAGGACTCCACCAGCGTCGACCAGCCGGTGGACGACTACCAGGCGGCCCTGCAGCAGCCGCTGAGCGGCCTGCGCATCGGTCTGCCGCGGGAATACTTCAGTGCCGGCCTGGACGCCCGCATCGGCGAGAAGGTGCTGGCCGTGGTCGAGGCGCTCAAGAAGCTCGGCGCCACTGTCAAGGACATCTCGCTGCCCACCCTGCAGCACGCGATTCCGGCCTACTACGTCATCGCCCCGGCCGAAGCCAGCTCCAACCTGTCACGCTTCGACGGCGTGCGCTTCGGCTATCGCTGCGAGAATCCGGTCAATCTGGAAGATCTCTACAAGAGATCCCGTGGCGAAGGCTTCGGCGCCGAGGTGAAGCGCCGCATCATGGTCGGTACCTATGCCCTGTCGGCCGGTTATTACGACGCCTACTACCTCAAGGCCCAGCGCATCCGCCGGCTGATCAAGAACGACTTCGTCGCGGCCTTCGCCGAGGTCGACGTCATCCTCGGCCCGACCACGCCGAACCTGGCCTGGAAACTCGGCGAGAAGAGCAACGACCCGGTCTCCGCCTATCTCGAAGACCTCTACACCATCGCCGCCAACCTCGCCGGCATTCCCGGCCTGTCGATGCCGGCCGGCTTCGTCGACGGCCTGCCGGTGGGCGTGCAACTGCTCGGCAACTATTTCCAGGAAGGCCGTCTGCTCAACGTCGCCCACCAGTACCAGCAGGTCAGCGACTGGCATCGCCAGGCGCCGAGCGGCTTCTGAGGAAGGATAGAGACATGCAATGGGAAACCGTGATCGGGCTTGAGATCCACGCTCAGCTCAGCACTCAATCGAAGATTTTCTCCGGCAGCGCCACCAGCTTCGGCGCCGAGCCCAACGCCCACGCCAGCCTGGTCGACCTCGGCATGCCCGGCACCCTGCCGGTGCTCAACGCCAAGGCCGTGCGCATGGCCTGCAAGTTCGGCCTGGCCATCGATGCCGAGATCGCCGAGCGCAACGTCTTCGCGCGCAAGAACTACTTCTACCCGGACCTGCCCAAGGGCTACCAGACCAGCCAGATGGATCATCCCATCGTCGGCAAGGGGCACCTGGACATCACCCTGGAAGACGGCACCGTCAAGCGCATCGGCATCACCCGCGCGCACCTGGAAGAAGACGCCGGCAAGAGCCTGCACGAAGACTTCCACGGAATGAGCGGCATCGACCTGAACCGCGCCGGCACGCCGCTGCTGGAGATCGTCTCCGAGCCGGACATCCGCAGCGCCAAGGAAGCCGTGGCCTACGTCAAGGCCATCCATGCCCTGGTGCGCTACCTGGGCATCTGCGACGGCAACATGGCCGAGGGTTCGCTGCGTTGCGACTGCAACGTCTCGGTGCGCCCCAAGGGCCAGGAGGCCTTCGGCACCCGCGCCGAGATCAAGAACGTCAACTCCTTCCGCTTCATCGAGAAGGCCATCAACCACGAGGTTCAGCGCCAGATAGAACTCATCGAGGACGGTGGCAAGGTGGTGCAGGAAACCCGCCTGTACGATCCCAACAAGGACGAGACCCGCTCCATGCGGAGCAAGGAAGAAGCCAACGACTACCGCTACTTCCCCTGCCCCGACCTCTTGCCGGTGGTGATCGAGCCGGCCTTCCTGGCCGAGGTGCGCAGTCAGCTGCCCGAGCTGCCGACCGAGAAGCGCGATCGCTTCCAGAGCGAGTACGGGCTGTCGGTCTATGACGCCAGCGTGCTGTCCGCCAGCCGCGAACTGGCCGACTACTTCGAGGAAGTCCAGCAGGTCAGCGGCGACGCCAAGCTGGCGGCCAACTGGGTGATGGGCGAATTGTCGAGCCTGCTCAACAAGCAGGACCTGGACATCGCCCAGGCACCGGTGAGCGCGGCCCAGCTGGGCGGCCTGATCCTGCGCATCAAGGACGACACCATCTCCGGCAAGATCGCCAAGATGGTGTTCGAGGCGCTGGCCGCCGGCGAAGGCGCGAGCGCCGATGCCATCATCGAAGCCAAGGGTCTCAAGCAGGTCACCGACAGCGGTGCCATCGAGGCGATGCTGGACGAGGTCCTGGCGGCCAATGCCGCCCAGGTCGAGCAATACCGCGCCAGCGACGAAGCCAAGCGCGGCAAGATGTTCGGCTTCTTTGTCGGCCAGGCGATGAAGGCCTCCAAGGGCAAGGCCAACCCCGGCCAGGTCAACCAGCTGCTCAAGCAGAGACTGGAAGGCTGACGGCAGTCGTACGGGGTTACGGACCGGGGCTGACAGCCTCGGTGCGAGCCCTTAAGCTGCTGCCGGTCGTTTTGCCAGGAGGCATCGAGATGCATAGGATCCACCGTGCCGGACTGCTGTCGCTGGTCCTGCTGTTCGCCGGTTGCGCCAGTCAGGAAAGCTTCCCGCCCACGCTGTCCCCTACCGCTGCCCATGACTATCAGGACACCGGCATGGCGTCCTTCTACTCCAAGTGGCACGCCGGTCGCCGTACCGCCAGCGGTGAAAAATACGACCCTGGCGCCCTGACCGCCGCCCACCGCACCCTGCCCTTCGGCACCCGCGTCCAGGTCACCAATCTGGCCAACGGCCGCAGCGTGGTGGTGCGCATCAACGATCGCGGCCCGACGGTTCGTCGACGCCTGATCGACCTGTCGCGCAGCGCGGCCGATCGGCTCGACATGGTGGCCGACGGCACCTCCCGGGTCAGCATCCGCAGCCTGGACTGATAGGGGCGCTAGCCCTGACAGGCCGGGGCATAGGCCCACAGCATCCGCGGCGGTGCCGCAGCGAGCTGGTGGGCGATGGACGCATAGCGCGGATCGAGCAGACTGGCCGACCAGTACAGGTTTCTGGCGCCCCGGGGCTGCCAGGTGCCTGCATAGCCGGGCAGCCCGGCCTGGGCACGCTGCACATCGAAGCGTACCGTCGTATTGCGGAATTCCTCATGGCTGCGCTGGCCTTTCGCATAGGGCAGCAGCCAGTCGAGCGCCCTGGCCAGGGTCTGGCCTTCAGCGCCTGGCAGGTGCAACCAGTCCTCGCCGCGCCCCTGGGCCACCGCCGCCGCCAGCACCAGGGGCTCGAGGTCGTAGACGACATAGTGCAGGGCATCGCGCTCGCCGAAGTCCAGCACCTCGCCATCGGGCTTGAGATTGACCGACAGCTGCGCCACGAAGGCCGCCCGCGCCCGGGCGAACAGCGCCGGATCGTCCAGCGCGCCGGCAGCCAGGGTCGCCAGCTTGATCCTGTGACTCTGCCAGTTGTTGCTCCAGACTCCGTGGGCGTCCCCCCGATGCGCCGCCATCTGCTGCAGATAACCCTCGGCCAGGGTCGTGATGAAGGCGCGGGAACGCCGAGCCGTCGCGGCGGGCAGATCCGCCGCGGTCAGCTGATAGGCGACGATGAGATTGCTCAGATTGGTCTCGTCGATGGGCTGGAAACTGAGCCGATACCCAGGCAGCCAGGCATCGAGATAGCTGGCCAGGCGCGCCAGGGCCGCGGCATCGCGATTGTCCCGCCAGGCCAGCGCCAGATCGAGCATGTAGCCGAAATCCCGTACCGCCGCGGCGGACTGGTCGTGGCTGCCGGTATGCGGCAGGGTTCCTGCCGTGTGGATGACCGGCAGCGCCTGGGGCCCGGTCGCGGGAGGATGACTAACCGCCTGCGCCAGCGCCGCGGCCGAGGGCGGTCTTGCCGCCAGGCAGGTCGTATGTCCGGGGGATGCAGCCAGGGCGAGATACAGCAAGGTGGCGCTCATGAGGAGGATTCTCCAGCGAGAGGTTGCTCGGAAAAGGCCTGGAGCGTCACCCCGCCCGGCTTCGCGCGCAGGCGCGCTGAGCTGTTCAGCCTCGCACCCGGTCCTTAGCGTTGGCTTAAGCCAGCTGCTCCCACCGCGTGTTGCCGAAGGCATGCCAAGCCTGGCGAGCGGGCAAAAAAAAGCCCGCGACCAAGCGACTGGCCGCGGGTTGTGCAACGGGAGGAGAGGTGCCGGAGCACCTCCCGGGTAGCAGACGTTACTGCGGACCGAGCTTGTCCATCAGCGCGGCCAGCTGCTCGTATTCGTCCCGCTTGAGATCGGTCAGCGGGGTCCGCACCGGACCGGCATCGTAGCCGGCGATCTTGGCGCCTGCCTTGACGATGCTGACGGCATAGCCGGCGCAACGGTTCCGGATTTCCAGATACGGCAGGAAGAAGTCGTCGATCAGCTTGCCGACCGCCTCGTGATCGTCACGGGCGATGGCTTCGTAGAATTGCACGGCGGTCTTGGGCACGAAGTTGAACACGGCCGAGGAATAGACCGGCACGCCCAGCGCCTTGTAGGCGGCGGCATAGACTTCGGCGGTGGGCAGGCCGCCCAGGTAGCTGAAGCGATCGCCCAGGCGACGGCGAATGGCGACCATCAGTTCGATGTCACCCAGACCGTCCTTGTAGCCGATCAGATTCGGGCAGCGCTCGGCCAGTTGCTCCAGGTGATGGGGCTGCAGGCGGCAGACGTTGCGGTTGTAGACCACCACGCCGATCTTGACCGACTTGCAGACGGCTTCGACATGGGCGGCCACGCCGTCCTGGCTGGCTTCGGTCAGGTAGTGCGGCAGCAGCAGCAGGCCCTTAGCGCCCAGACGCTCGGCTTCCTGGGCATAGGCGATGGCCTGGCGGGTGGAGCCACCGACACCGGCGAGGATCGGCACGCTGCCCTGGCAGGTGTCTACCGCGGTCTTGATGACGCCGCTGTATTCGCTGGCTTCCAGCGAGAAGAATTCACCGGTGCCGCCGGCGGCGAACAGCGCGGTCGCGCCGTAGGGGGCCAGCCACTCCAGGCGCTTGGCATAGGTGTCGGGGCGGAAGTCGCCGTTGGCATCGAAGTCGGTCAGCGGGAAGGACAGCAGACCGGAAGAGAGGACGTGTTTGAGTTCTTGTGGAGTCATCTTGAGTGCCTCGGCATAGGTTGGACTGAGGTGCGGCAGGTCCGCTACCTGTTGTAAGTCATCGTACAACCTCTTTTATGGAAGGGGCAAGCCCCAACCAGAAAAATGCTCTTCAGCGCGCTGGAACCCCGTTTCAGACCTCTCCCGCCTGGCGCTCCATTTCTTCGTGTGCCCGTCTCAGGCGCTCGCGGCTGTTGCTCAGGTGCAGACGCATGGCGGCGCGAGCGGCTTCCAGGTTGCCGTCTTCGATGGCCTGGAGGATGGCTTCGTGCTCGGCATCCAGACGGCGCTGGTAGAGCTGCTGGTCATCGTGGGCGAGATAGGCGGAATTGAGGCGGGTCCGGGGAATCAGCACCGTGCCCAGGTAGCTCATGATGTCGCTGAAATAGCGATTGCCGGTCGAGCTGGCGATCAGCAGATGCAGCTCCAGGTCGGCGCTCACAGCACGGTCGGGCTGCTCGACGCCGGTACGCATGGCTTCCAGCAACGCCCACATGGCCTGCAGTTGCTCGGCCGAGCGGCGCTGGGCGGCCAGGCCGGCGGCCTCGACTTCCAGGCTGATGCGCAACTCGAGCATCGCCAGCACGTCCTTGAGGGTGGTGATGGTGGCCGGGTCGATCGGCAGCGGCGACTCGGGGCGCCGCTCCAGCACGAAGGTGCCGATGCCGTGGCGAGTCTCCACATAGCCACCGGCCTGCAGTCGGGAAATGGCCTCGCGCACCACGGTGCGGCTCACGCCCTGGGCCTGCATGATGGCCGACTCGGTGGGAAGCTTGTCGCCGGGCTGGAATTGGCCGTCGCCGATCTGCTGAATCAGCACCCCGACGACCTCTTCTGCCAGGCTACGGGGTCTTTTTCGGGGGCGGGATACGGTGGGTGCTGACATGGATTCTCGTACCGATTGAAGGGACTCTGGAATCATAGCACCCCCCTCCTCCCAAACGCCCGGTTTAGACCGCTTAGTCCATATTAGGATGCCTCGCCGACCGCTCTAGGACGCAGCTCTTGACCCTCCAGCAGCAGGTGGCGACGGTGGTAGGCGCGCAGACTCGGACGATGGCCGACGCTGACCAGGGTCAGGCCGGGGTTCTCCGCCAGCAGGCGCTCATAGAGCGCGCGCTCGTCCGCTTCGCTCAGCGCCGAGCTGGCTTCGTCGAGAAACAGCCAGTCAGGAGCATAGAGCAGCGCCCGGGCCAGGGCGACGCGCTGCTGCTCGCCCGGCGACAGAGTACGTTCCCAATGACGGCTTTCGTCGAGGTGCTCCACCAGGTGATCCAGGCGACAGTGCCGCAGGACTTCGGTCAGCCGCTCGTCACTGTAGGCCGCCACCGGCTGCGGATAGGCCAGGGCTTCGCGCAGGGTGCCAATGGGCAGATAGGGTTGCTGCGGCAGGAACAGCTGGCGACCCGGCGGTACGGCGATACCGCCCTGCCCTTGTCGCCAGAGTCCGGCGAGGGCGCGCAACAGGGTGCTCTTGCCACTGCCCGAGGCACCTTCGATCAGCAGGTGTTCGCCACGGGCGATGCGCAGATCGGTGGGATGCAGCAGCAAGCGGCCGGCGGCACCCAGGGAGAGCCCTTCCAGGATCAGGTCGTTGTCGCTGGCATGGGGCACCAGGATGTCGGTCTCCTGGCTGAATTCGGCCATGGTCTCGCGAAAGGTCAGCAGACGGTCGGAGACGGCGCGCCAGCCGGCCAGGCTGACATAGGCGTCGACGAACCAGCTGAGACTCTCCTGGACGTTGCCGAAAGCCGAGTTGATCTGCATCAGGTCGCCCAGCTGGATCTTGCCGGAGAAATAGCGCGGCGCCGCCAGCACGAAGCCGGCGATGATGGCGATCTGGCTGTAGCCGGCGGTGAAGAAGGTCAGCCGCTTGGTGTAGTTCATCACCAGATGATAATTGCCCCAGACGTAGCCGAAGCGATCCAGCAGGCGCCGATGTTCGTTGGCTTCGCCGCGAAACAGCGCCACGCTCTCGGCCTTCTCGCGCACACGGATCAGGCCGAAGCGCAGGTCGGCCTCGTAGCGTTGCTGCTGGTTGTAGAGACCGATCAGCCGCCGGCCGATCAGATGGGTCAGCCAGGTGCCGATGGTGGCGTAGATCAGCGCCGCCCAGAACATATAGGCCGGGATGGTGATGCCGAACAGGGTGATGTCGCCGGAGATGCCGAACAGGATGACGCTGAAGGACACCAGGCTGACCACCGTACGGATGAAGCCCAGCCCCAGGCTCAGGGTGGTGTCGGCGAAGTCGCGGATGTCTTCGGTGAGGCGCTGGTCGGGGTTGTCGGCGCCGCCTTCGCGTTCCAGCTGGTAGTAGTTGCGATCGGACAGCCAGAGGCCGAAGTGCTTTTCGGTCAGCCAGCGCCGCCAGTTGATGGTCAGCGCCTGGGTCAGATAGAGGCGGTACACCGCCAGCAGGATGGCGGTGGCGGCCAGCCCGCAGAAATACAGCATCAGCCGGATGAAGGCGGCCAGATCGCGATTCTGCAGGGCATCGTAGAAGTAGCGGTACCAGGTGTTCAGGGCCACCGACAGGCCGACCCCGGCCAGGGACAGGGCGATGACCACGGACAGCAGGAGCCAGGCCTTGCCTTTCTCTTCGCTGCGCCAGTAGGGGGTGATCAGGGCCCAGACGCGGGCCAGGAAATGCCCACGGGAAGCCCCATAGACGGAGGGCACGGGTACGGCGGATTCGGACATGCTCGGACTCTCAAGGACTGCTCAAGGAGACGCCTGCACAGCCTATGCCGGAAAGCCTGAACGAATTCTGACTGAAACAATGTAACAGTTTGTCGCCCACGAAGGTCGTGGGCGATGGCAGCCCTCAGCGGCGGACCGGACGCTTCTGCAGCTTGCGCTGCAGGGTCCGGCGGTGCATGCCCAGGGCGCGCGCGGTCGCCGAGATGTTGCCTTCGTGCTCGGACAGCACCCGCTGGATGTGTTCCCACTGCAGGCGGTCCACCGACATGGGATTGTCGGGCACCAGGGTGTCGAGATCGGCGTGCTGGGCGAGCAGGCCGGCCAGGACGTCGTCGGCATCGGCCGGCTTGCACAGGTAGTTGGTGGCGCCACGCTTGATGGCTTCCACCGCGGTGGCGATGCTGGAATAGCCGGTGAGGATCACCACGCGCATCTCCGGATGCAGCTCCAGCAGCTGGGGCAGCAGCACCAGTCCCGAGTCGCCTTCCATCTTCAGGTCGAGCACGGCGTAGTCCGGCAGGTCTTCCCTGGCCAGTTGCAGGCCTTCCTCGGCACTGTCGGCGATGGACACGCGCAGACCGCGACGATCCATGGCACGGGCCATCACCCGGGTAAAGGTGGGATCGTCGTCGACCAGCAGGATGTGGGGCTGGTCGTCGAAACCGCTGTTGAGGTCGTCAGTCATAGAATTCTCCAGGCATTCACGCCAGGGCGTAGTGCCGCGGCAGGCGCAATTCGGTCAGGGTGCCGCCTTCTTCGTGATTGTAGAGCTTCACCGTGCCGCCGGCGCGGGTGACGCTGGCCTGGCTGAGAAACAGGCCCAGGCCGAAGCCCTTGCCCTTGGTGGTGAAGAAGGGCTTGCCGAGCTGCTCGGCGATGGCAAGGGGCACCCCGGCGCCATGATCGCGGATCGACAGACACAGTTCGCGAGCATCCCAGTGCAGACGGATGGCCAGGTTTTCCGGGCAGGCGTCGGCGGCGTTGTTGAGTAGATTCAGCAGTGCCTGGGTAAGTTCTACCGGCGGCGTCAGGCGCGGCGGCGTGCCCAGACTGACCACCTCGAAGCTGTAGGTGGCTTCCGGGCGCATCAGGTGCCAGCGATCCATGGTCGCTTCCAGCCACTCCACGGCGGTCTGCTCCTGCACCGTCTGGCGGCGGTCGGCTTCGGCGGCGCGCACCAGTTGCTGCAGGGTCTGCTTGCACTGGCCGACCTGGGCCTGCAACAGCGCCAGGTCTTCGCTCAGGGTCGGCTGATTACCGTATTCCTGCTGCAGCTCCTTGAGCAGCACGCTCATGGTGGACAGCGGCGTGCTCAATTCGTGGGCGGCACCGGCGGCCTGGGTGGCCACGGCCAGCAGTTGCTGATCGCGCATGGCCTGTTCGCGGCGCTGGGCCTGCAGATTCTCCTGTTCGCGCAGGGCGGTGGCCATGCGCGCGACGAACAGGGTGATGACGGCGGCGGACAGGGCGAAGCTCAGCCACATGCCGTAGCTGAGCACCGCGCCGTCGTTGGCCACCAGCAGGTGCAGCGGCTCGTAGGACAGCAGCATCAGCGAGAAGACCGCCAGGGTCAGGGCCGCCAGCACCAGGGTATAGAGCCAGGGCAGCGTGGCCGCGGCGATGGTCAGGGGCACCAGGTAATAGGAGGCGAAGGGGTTGGTGGGTCCGCCGGCGAAATACAGCAGCGCGCTGTGAATGGCCAGGTCGCAACCCAGGTGCGCGGCGTACTCCTGCTCGGTGACCGGCCAGGGGCGGGTCAGCCGCAGGGCGGCGAACAGGCAGAGCACCGCCGAGACGCCCAGGGTGATGGCCAGGGCCGTCCAGGGCAGCTGGACGATGCCCGACAGCCGGGCGATACCCACCGAGCCGGCCTGGGCGGCCAGCACCAGCACGCGGATAAGGACCAGGCGCCCGAGATTCTGGCGATTGGCAGACAACCATTGAACGGGCAAGGAGAACATGCGAGGTTCCAGGCGCAAGAAACGATCGAGACGGCAGCCCCGAGGGACCTGCCGGTCAGAGCAGACTTGGCATTATAGCGATGGGTATCCGCCCGCAGCCGCCGACGCGGCAAAGCGACGCACCATCCGCCAGGTCCGCGGTCACACCGCTGTCGTACTGCCAATCAGGAGAACACCATGCCCCCTTCCCTACGCCCGCTCGTGCTGGGCGCCGCCCTGTTCAGCGCCCTGCTCGCCACCGGCGCCCAGGCTGACGAAGCGCGCTACAACCAGATCAGCCTGAGGGCCGAGGTCAGTCGTGAAGTGCCGCGCGACCGCATGCAGGTCATGCTCTATACCGAAAGCCAGGGCCAGGATCCGGCGACCCTGGCCAGCGACACCACCAAAACCCTTAACGCCGCCCTGGAACAGGCGCGCAAGGTCGCCGGCGTGGACGTCTCCCTGGGCAATCGCAACACCTACCCGGTCTACGAAGACCAGGGCCGGGCGATCAACGCCTGGCGCGAGCGCGGTGAAATACGCCTGGAAAGCGCGGATTTTGCCGCCCTGTCCAAACTGACCGGCGAATTGCTGGGCAACCTGAAGATGGGCAACCTGCAATTCACTATCGCCGACGGTACCCGCAAGCAGCAGGAAGACGCCCTGTTCAAGGACGCCGTGGCCGCGTTCAAGGCGCGTGCCCAGCTGGCCACCGAGGCCCTGGGTGGCTCGGGCTATCGCATCGTCAACCTGGACCTGGGCACCAGTGGCGTACCCCAGCCGCTGCCGATGCTGCGCATGTCGGCGATGAAGGCCGCCAGCGATGCCGTGACCCCGGACGTCGCCCCCGGCACCACCACCGTCGAGGTGACCGCAGGCGGTACCATCGAAGTACAGATGCCCTGATCTAGTGCAAAAAAGTAACAATGCTGTTTCGGTGCGCACTTTCGGTGCGCACCCTCTTCCTGCCACGACACCCCGTCTTACATCTTTGCGACATCTGTTTCCTGTTTGGGTCGCTCAGGGTCAATAGCTCGCCTGAGCTATGGACATGGGCATAAGCTGTGCATGTGGGCTCATCTGTCCACAAGACATCGGCATTCTGTTTCGCAACGCCACATCGTGTTGCGCCGTCCCCGACATGAGGTCTCCATGCACAAGAACGTACTCGCTGCCCTCTTCGCTTCCGGTCTGCTTGCCGGCGCACCCCTGGCTCAGGCAACCAACCTGGTGTTCTGCTCCGAAGGTAGCCCGGCCGGTTTCGATCCGGCGCAATACACCACCGGCACCGACTTCGATGCGTCGGCGGAAACCATCTTCAACAAGCTGACCCAGTTCGAGCGCGGCGGTACCCAGGTCAAGCCGGGTCTGGCGGAGAGCTGGGACATCAGCGAAGACGGCAAGGTGTACACCTTCCACCTGCGCAAGGGCGTGAAATTCCACACCACGGACTACTTCAAGCCGACCCGCGACTTCGATGCCGATGACGTCCTCTTCACCTTCCAGCGCATGCTGGACAAGGACAATCCGTTCCGTAAGGCCTACCCCACCGAATTCCCCTACTTCACCGACATGGGCCTCGACCAGAACATCGCCAAGGTGGAAAAGGTCGACGACTACACGGTGCGCATGACCCTCAACGAAGTGGATGCGGCCTTCCTGCAGAATCTGGCGATGCCCTTCCCGTCGATCCAGTCGGCCGAATACGCCGACAAGCTGCTCAAGGCCGGCAAGGCGGCCGAGATCAACCAGAAGCCGATCGGCACCGGTCCCTTCGTCTTCAGCCGCTACCAGAAGGATGCGGTGATCCGCTACAAGGCCAACCCGGACTACTGGGACAAGGTCGATGGGCCCAAGGTGGACAACCTGATCTTCTCCATCAACACCGATCCCTCGGTACGGATGCAGAAGCTCAAGGCCGGCGAGTGCCAGATCACCGTCTATCCGCGTCCGGCGGACCTGGACGGCCTGAAGAAGGACCCGAATCTCAAGCTGCCGTCGCAGCCGGGCTTCAACCTGGGCTACATCTCCTACAACGTCGAACATGGCGATCTGGCGAAGCTCAAGGTGCGCCAGGCGATGGACATGGCCGTCAACAAGCAGGCCATCATCAACGCCGTCTACCAAGGCGCCGGCCAGGTGGCGGTCAACGCCATGCCGCCGACCCAGTGGTCCTACGACAAATCCATCAAGGACGCGCCCTACGATCCGGAAAAGGCCAAGGCCCTGCTCAAGGAAGCCGGCTTCAAGGAAGGCACCGAACTTACCCTATGGGCCATGCCGGTGCAGCGTCCCTATAACCCCAATGCGCGCCTGATGGCAGAGATGCTGCAGCAGGACTGGGCCAAGATTGGCGTCAAGACCAAGATCGTCAGCTACGAATGGGGCGAGTACATCAAGCGCTCCAAGAGCGGCGAGCAGGACATCATGCTGATCGGCTGGAGCGGCGACAACGGTGACCCGGACAACTGGCTGGCGACCCTCTTCGGCTGCAAGGCCATTGGCGGCAACAACTTCTCCCGCTGGTGCTACCAGCCGTTCGAGGACCTGGTGGTCAAGGCCAAGCGCGTGACCGACCAGGGCGAGCGCACCAAGCTCTACGAACAGGCCCAGCAGGTGCTCAAGCAGCAGGTGCCCATGACGCCCATCGCGCATTCCACGGTGTATATGCCGATGCGCAAGGAAGTCCAGGACTACAAGATCAGCCCCTTCGGGTTGAACGAGTTCTACGGCGTCAGCGTCAGCAAGTGAAGCCTCTTGGCCAGGGCCGGGAGCCAGACTCCCGGCCCTGGCCGTTCATTTGACTGATGGAGTGAAACCCATGCGCCTTCCCTACGCCTACTCGTTGCTGGCGGCGAGCCTGCTCGCCTGTGCTCCGCTCGCCCAGGCGGCGAGCAATCTTGTCTATTGCTCGGAAGCCAGCCCGGCCGGTTTCGATCCGGCGCAATACACCTCGGGCACCGAATTCGACGCCTCCGCGGAAACCGTCTTCAACCGCCTGGTGCAGTTCCAGCGTGGCGGCACCACCCTGGAACCCGGCCTGGCAACCCGCTGGGACGTGAGCGCGGATGGCAAGACCTATGCCTTCCACCTGCGCCAGGGCGTGAAATTCCATACCACCGACTACTTCAAGCCCACCCGCGACTTCACTGCCGACGACGTGGTCTTCACCTTCCAGCGCATGCTCGACAAGGAGCAGCCGTTCCGTAAGGCCTATCCCACGGAATTCCCCTACTTCACCGACATGGGGCTGGACCAGAACATCGCCAAGGTGGCCAAGGTCGACGACCACACCGTGGTCTTCACCCTGAACAAGGTCGATGCCGCCTTCGCCGCCGACCTGGCCATGAGCTTCGCCTCCATCCAGTCGGCGGAGTACGCCGCGCAGTTGCTCAAGGAGGGTAAGCCCGAACTGATCAACCAGCAGCCCATCGGCACCGGCCCCTTCGTCTTCAGCCGCTACCAGAAGGATGCGGTGATCCGCTTCAAGGGCAATCCGGACTACTGGAAGCCCGAGGACGTCAAGCTCGACAACCTGATCTTCGCCATCACCCCCGACGCCGCCACCCGCCTGCAGAAGCTCAAGGCCAACGAGTGCCAGGTCAGCGGCTATGCGCGTCCGGCGGATCTGGTGGAGATGAAGCAGGATGCCAACCTCAAGGTCCTGCAGCAGCCGGGCTTCAACGTCGGCTTCCTCGCCTACAACGTCCAGCATCCGCCGCTAGACAAGCCCGAGGTGCGGCGTGCTCTGGACATGGCCATCAACAAGCAGGCCATCGTCGACACCGTGTTCCAGGGCGCCGGCCAGGTCGCGCAGAACGTGATCCCGCCGAACCAGTGGTCCTACGACAAGAATATCAAGGGCGCGCCCTATGATCCGACCAAGGCCCGCGCGCTGCTCAAGCAGGCGGGGATCAAGGACGGCACCGAGATTGCCCTCTGGGCCATGACGGTGCAGCGCGCCTCCAACCCGAATGCTCGCCAGTCGGCGCAGATGATCCAGCAGGATTGGGCCAAGGTCGGCATCAAGGCCAAGATCGTCAGCTACGAATGGGGCGAGTACATCAAACGCGCCAAGGCTGGCGAACACGATGTGCTGACCTATGGCTGGACCGGCGACAACGGCGATCCGGACAACTGGCTGGGCGTGCTCTACGGCTGCAGCGCCATCGGCGGCAGCAACTATGCGCGCTGGTGCGACAAGGACTACGACGCTCTCATCCAGAAGGCCAAGACCAGCAACGATCGCGCCGAACGCACCCGGCTCTACGAGCAGGCGCAACAGCTCATTCGCCAGCAGATGCCGGTGAGCCCCATGGCCCACTCGGTGGTGTCCCAGCCCATGCGCAAAGCCGTGCAGGGCTTCAAGATCAATCCCTTTGGCGTCACCGGTTTCTATGGCGTAAGCCTCGACCGCTGATTCTGTCCGGCCCGCTCTGCGGGCCTTCACGAGGAGCCTTCCGTGTCCAAACCGCTATTCTCGCTGTCCCTCGCCGCCCTCCTCTGCCTGACGGCCAATGCCGCCCTGGCCCGGCCCCTGGTGGTCTGCACCGAGGCCAATCCGGAAGGCTTCGATCCGGGTCGCTACACCTCCGGCTATACCTTCAATGCCTCGGCCACGCCGCTGTACAACCGCCTGGTGGAGTTCAAGCAGGGCACCGCCGAGCTGGAGCCGGGCCTGGCCGAAAGCTGGGAGGTTTCCCCCGATGGCCTGCAGTACACCTTCGCCCTGCGCCAGGGGGTGAAATTCCACACCACCGACTACTTCAAGCCGACGCGTGATTTCAACGCCGACGACGTGGTGTTCAGCTTCGAGCGCATGCTCGACAAGAACAATCCCTGGTACAACCTCTCCCCCAGCGGCTATCCCTATGCCGCGGCCATGGAGATGGGCACCCTGATCAAGTCCATCGACAAGGTGGACGACAGCCACGTGCGCTTCACCCTCAACCAGCCCGAGGCGCCCTTCCTCGCCGATCTGGCGATGGCCTTCGGTTCGATCCTGTCCAAGGAATACGCCGACAGCCTGCTGGCCAGCAAGAAGACCGACGACATCAACCAGAAGCCCATCGGCACCGGTCCCTTCGTCTTCCAGCGTTATGCCAAGGATTCCAACACCCGCTACAAGGTGAATCCGGACTACTTCGGCAAGAAGCCGCAGATGGATGGCCTGGTGCTGGCGGTGACCCTGGATCCCAATGTGCGCATCCAGCGGGTACGCAACAACGAGTGCCAGATCGGCCTGACGGTGAAACCGCAGGACGTGCCGATGCTCAAGCAGGACAAGAGCGTCAAGCTGGCCCAGGTGGAAAGCCAGACCACCTCCTACCTGGCGATGAACACCAGGCACAAGGCGCTGAGCGACGTGCGCGTACGCCAGGCCATCGCCATGGCCTTCGATCAGCAGAACTACCTGAAGACGGTGTTCGGCGAAGGCGGCGCCAAGGCGGCGATCAATCCCTACCCTTCTTCGCTGCTGGGCTACGCCAAGGACATCAAGCCCTGGCCCCATGACGTGGAAAAGGCCAAGGCGCTGCTCAAGGAAGCCGGCTACGCCGATGGCTTCACCCTCAAGTACTACATCAGTACCGGTACCGGCCCGGGCGGCAGTCCGGCGCTGGTGGCCCAGCTGATTCAGGGCGACCTGGCCAAGATCGGCATCAAGGCCGAGATCACCCAGTTCGAGTGGGGCGAATTCGTCAAGCGCACCAAGGCCGGCGAGCACGACCTGATGATGATGAGCTGGACCGGCGACAACGGCGATCCGGACAACTTCCTCACCAACAACCTGAGCTGCGCCGCGGTGCAGGGCGGCGAGAACCGCGCCTTCTGGTGCGACAAGGCCTTCAACGATGCCATCGAGCAGGCCAAGCGTATCAACGACCCGGCCCAGCGTACCGCGCTCTACGAGCAGGCCCAGCAGATCTTCCACCAGCAGATGCCCTGGATTCCGCTGGCGCACCCGCTGTTCACCGATGTCCTGCAACCCAAGGTGCAGGGCTATGTGCAGAGTCCGCTGGGGGTCTACGACTTCTCCACGGTGACCCTCGACTGATCGGCCCCTGATGCCGTAAGCGACCGGGCCCGGGCGGCCCGTCCCCTCGACCTTTCCCGTCTCGCGCCGCATTTCGGCGCGACGGGTTCGGCCGCGCCGGAAAACGCCCAGATAACAGAAAAAACGACCGCTTTGGAGCACAGCCAATGACTAACGTCCACCGTGGAGGCCTCGCCCTCTCCCTGCTCACCCTGGCCCTGACCGCCCACGCCCAGTCCCCGGCGCCGGAAGATCCCAGCTACGCCAACGAGGTCCAGACCCTGCCCAATGTGCAGAAGCCGGTGAAGGGCCAGGCAGGCGCCCAGGGCTTTTTCGCCGACGACAGCCTGACCCTGACCACACGCAACTTCTTCGCCCGCGAGACCAGCTCCGATCCGATCTTCAGCTACAGCAAGAACGGCACCCGGGTGCGCACCCATTCGCGCAATACCTGGGTCCAGGCCACGGCGCTCAAGTACAGCTCCGGCTACACCCAGGGCCCGGTGGGCTTCGGCATCGACGTGGCCGGCTATCAGGCCACCAACCTGGAGCGGGGCAAGGGCCAGATCGGTGGCGGCGGCAACCGCACCCTGGCCAACGCCGAGGGCGAGGGTCATGCCGAGTGGTCCAAGCTGGGCATCGCCGATGCGCGCTTCCGTGTCTCCAACACCGAGCTCAAGATCGGTCGTTTCATGCTCGACACCCCGGTGATCAGCTACAACGACAACCGGCCCTTCCCCTCCGGTTTTGACGGTTTCGCCCTGACCAGCGATGAATGGGACAACCTCTCGCTGCAGGGTGGCAGCTTCACCCGTGTCAGTCCGCGGACCGGCGCCGGCGACGAGAAGTGGACCACCGAGTACGGCACCCGCGAGGTCACCGCCGACCGCCTGAGCTTTCTCGGCGGCAATTACAAGCTGCCCCAGGGTTGGGAAGTCAGCGTCTATGGCGCCAACTTCGAGGACGTCTGGAATCAGTACTTCCTGAGCATCACCCAGGCCGGCGGTTCTCTCGATACCTTCGCCTGGAAGGCGGTGGCCAACGCCTATCGCACCGTCGACGCCGGCAGCGCCAAGGCGGGCGACATCGACAACACCGCCTGGAGCCTGGCGTTCACCGGCAGCCACCAGGCCCACAGCCTGACCCTGGCCTACCAGCAGATCGACGGCAACGAGTACTTCGACTACGCCCACGAGACCGCCGCCATCTACCTGGCCAACTCCCTGGTCTCGGACTACAACGGCCCCAACGAGAAGTCGCTGCAGATCCGCTACGAGACCGACTGGAGCTACTTCGGCGTGCCCGGCCTGAGCACCGGCGTCTGGTACGCCAAGGGCTGGGACATCGACGGCACCCACTACGACGCCGGCGCCGGCAAGTACGCCAACTATGCCGAGGTCCTGCAGCAGGATGGCGAGAAGCACCACGAGATCGGCCTGGTCACCACCTACAAGGTGCAGCAGGGCGCGCTCAAGGACAGTCGCTTCCGCCTGCTGCTGACCGATCACCGCGCCAGCCAGAACCAGGTCGACGGCAACGTCAAGGAGTTGCGCCTGGTCTCCACCCTGCCGTTCAACCTGCTGTAATGGCAGGCCCCGGCGGCTTCCACGCAGTGTCGGGCATCTGGCCGGGATCGCGTCGCGAACACCGGCGAAGCCCTGGCCGTGTCGAGGATATCGACGCCCGTGGCAACGTGATAGTCTGCCGGGTTTGGAGCGCTGGCCCAGAGCGCTCTTCGAACCTATTCGTAGGACCGAACGAACCTGCCTCGCGCAGGCCTCGTTCGGCGCGGACCAGGACGGTCCGTGCAGGGATGAATCCGGACCCACAAGGTCTGAGAGTCAGATCAAAAGCTCATTAGCTTTTGAGCAGGCTCTCACTTAAAAACGCGGCCGGGCATGTACTCGCGCCGTCTTGATCAGCCTCAAGAGGAGATACCCCCTCCGATGCTCGCCTTCATCGCCCGTCGCTTCGGGCTGCTGATACCGACGTTCTTTGGCGTCACCCTGCTGACCTTCGCCCTGATCCGCCTCATCCCCGGCGATCCGGTGGAGGTCATGATGGGCGAACGCCGCGTCGATCCGCAGATGCACGCCGAAGCCATGCACCGCCTGGGCCTCGACAAGCCCCTGTACCAGCAGTATTTCGACTACATCGGCAACCTTGCCCAGGGCAACCTCGGCGAATCCCTGCGCAGTCGCGTCGGGGTCTGGGACGAATTCCTGACCCTGTTCCCGGCCACCCTGGAACTCTCGGTGGCGGCCATGCTGTTCGCCACGGTCTTCGGTGTGCTGGCCGGCATCATCGCCGCCCTCAGGCGCGGCACCACGGTGGACCACGGGGTGATGGGCGTGGCCCTGACCGGCTATTCCATGCCGATCTTCTGGTGGGGCCTGTTGCTGATCATGCTGTTCTCCGTGCAGCTCGGCTGGACCCCGGTTTCCGGCCGTCTGGACCTGCTCTACGACATTCCGCCACGCACCGGCTTCATGCTCATCGACACCCTGCTCTCCGACGAGCCCGGCGCCTTCGTCGATGCCCTCAAGCACCTGATCCTGCCGGCCATCGTGGTGGGCACCATTCCCCTGGCGGTGATCGCCCGCATGACCCGCTCGGCCATGCTCGAGGTGTTGCGCGAGGACTATGTGCGCACCGCTCGCGCCAAGGGCCTGTCGCCGGGGCGGGTGGTCTTCATCCACGCCCTGCGCAACGCCCTGATCCCGGTGCTGACCGTGCTCGGCCTGCAGGTCGGCAGCCTGCTCTCCGGCGCGGTGCTCACCGAGACCATCTTTTCCTGGCCCGGCATCGGCAAGTGGCTGATCGAGGCCATCGGCGCCCGGGACTATCCGGTGGTGCAGAACGGCATCCTGCTGATCGCCACCCTGGTCATCCTGGTCAATTTCGTCGTGGACATCCTCTACGGCCTGGTCAATCCGCGCATCCGCCACCAGCGTTGATGCGCCCATACGGACAGAGCCTATGACAACGGTAAACACCCCGGCCGCTCAAGACCCGAGCGCCCTCTATCCCTCCCCCTTCAAGGAGTTCTGGCACGCCTTCGCCCGCAACAAGGGCGCCCTCGGCGGGCTGATCTTCATGGTCATCGTGGTGTTCTGCGCGCTCTTCGCGCCCTGGGTCGCACCCCATGCGCCCAGCGAGCAGTTCCGCGACTTCATGCTCACCCCGCCGCTGTGGCTGGACGGTGGCAACAGCCAGTTCCCCCTGGGCACCGACGAGCTGGGGCGTGACCTGCTCAGCCGGCTGATCCACGGCGCCCGGCTGTCGCTGCTGATCGGCCTGGCCTCGGTGGTCTTCTCGCTGATCCCCGGCATCCTGCTCGGGCTGGTCGCCGGCTTCTCGCCCAACCGCGCCGGTCCGGTGATCATGCGCCTGATGGACATCATGCTGGCGCTGCCCTCGCTGCTGCTGGCCGTGGCCATCGTCGCCATTCTCGGCCCAGGCCTGATCAACACCGTGGTGGCCATCGCCATCGTCTCGCTGCCCTCCTATGTCCGCCTGACCCGCGCCGCGGTGATGGGCGAACTGCACCGCGACTACGTCACCGCCTCGCGGCTGGCCGGCGCCGGTACCCTGCGGCTGATGTTCGTCAGCGTGCTGCCCAACTGCATGGCGCCGCTGATCGTCCAGGCCACTCTGAGCTTTTCCTCGGCGATCCTCGATGCCGCCGCCCTGGGCTTCCTCGGCCTTGGCGTGCAGCCGCCCACCCCCGAGTGGGGCACCATGCTGGCCTCGGCCCGCGACTACATCGAGCGCGCCTGGTGGGTGGTGACCCTGCCGGGTCTCGCCATCCTCTTCACCGTGCTGGCCATCAACCTGATGGGCGACGGCCTGCGCGATGCCCTCGATCCGCGTCTGAAGGTGCAGTCATGAGCCTCCTCGAAATCCAGAACCTCTCGGTGCGCTTCGGGGGCACCGACGCCCCGCCGGTGGTGGAAGGCCTCGATCTCACGGTGGATCAGGGCGAAATCGTCGCCATCGTCGGTGAATCCGGCTCCGGCAAGTCGGTGACCATGATGGCCGTGATGGGCCTGGTCGATCACCCCGGCCGCATCACCGCCGACCGCCTGGCCTTCGACGGCCAGGACCTGCTCAGCCTCAAGGGTCGCCGCCGGCGCCACCTGATCGGCAAGGAGCTGTCGATGGTCTTCCAGGACCCGATGACGGCGCTCAACCCCAGCTACACCGTGGGCTTCCAGCTGGAAGAGGTGATCCGTCAGCACCTGGGCCTCAAGGGTCGCGCGGCTCGCCAGCGCGCCCTGGAATTGCTGGAAAAGGTCGAGATCCCGGCCGCGGCCAGTCGTCTCGGCGCCTATCCGCACCAGCTGTCCGGGGGCATGAGCCAGCGCGTCGCCATCGCCATGGCCATCGCCGCCGAGCCGCGCCTGCTGATCGCCGACGAACCCACCACCGCGCTGGACGTGACCATCCAGGCGCAGATCATGGAGCTCCTGGTCAATCTGCAGCGCGACGAGGGCATGGGGCTGATCCTCATCACCCACGACCTCGCCGTGGTGGCCGAGACCGCCCAGCGCGTGGTGGTGATGTATGCCGGCCAGGCGGTGGAGAAAGGCGTGGTGCCGACCCTGTTCGACGCCCCCGCGCACCCCTACACCGAAGCCCTGCTGGCGGCCATTCCCGAGCACAGCCAGACGGACCGCCTGCACACCCTGCCCGGCATCGTTCCCGGTCGCTACGACCGTCCCGCCGGCTGCCTGCTGAGCCCGCGCTGCCCCTATGTGCAGCCGCGCTGCCAGGAGCGCCCGGCGCTGGAGCCCTACGACCGTGGTGCGGTGCGCTGCTTCTTCCCGCGCAACGTCGCCCCGGGCGAGGCGCCCGCGGTGCTGCCCGAACATCAACGTCCCAGCCAGTTGCCGGAGGATCGCCATGGCGCCGTCTGAAGCCACCGTCCTCGCCCGCTCCACTCCCCCGGAGCAGGCGCCCGAGCACCTCGTGCTCGAAGCCAAGGGCCTGACTCAGCACTATCAAATCTCCCGCGGCCTGTTCAAGGACAACGCCACGGTCAAGGCGCTCAACGGCGTCTCCTTCGACCTCCAGGCCGGGCGCACCCTGGCCGTGGTGGGTGAGTCCGGCTGTGGCAAGTCGACCCTGGCCCGCGCCCTGACCCTGATCGAGCAGCCCACCGCCGGCAGCCTGGTCATCGGCGGCCAGGACGTGGCCACGGCCGACACCGCCCGGCGCAAGGAACTGCGCCGCGAGGTGCAGATGGTGTTCCAGAATCCCTATGCTTCGCTCAATCCAAGGCGCAAGATCGGCGACCAGTTGGCCGAGCCGCTGCAGATCAACACCAGCCTCTCCCGCACCGAAAGGCGCGAGAAGGTACAGGCGATGATGCAGCAGGTGGGTCTGCGGCCCGAGCACTACCAGCGCTATCCGCACATGTTCTCCGGTGGCCAGCGCCAGCGCATCGCCGTGGCCCGCGCCATGATGCTGCAGCCCAAGGTGCTGGTGGCGGACGAGCCGACCTCGGCGCTGGACGTGTCCATCCAGGCGCAGGTGCTCAACCTGTTCATGGATCTACAGCAGCAGTACCGGACCGCCTATGTGTTCATCTCCCACAACCTCTCGGTGGTGCGCCACATCGCCGATGAAGTGATGGTGATGTACCTCGGCTGCATCGTCGAAAAGACCAGTCGCGACCTGCTGTTCCAGCGGCCCCTGCATCCCTACACCCAGATGCTGCTGTCGGCCACCCCGAGTCTGCACCCGGACCCGAGCAAGCCGCGCATCCGCATCCAGGGCGAACTGCCCAACCCGCTAGATCCGCCACCCGGTTGCGTCTTCCACCGCCGTTGCCCCTATGCGACGGAGAAGTGCAAGACCGAGGTCCCGGCATTGCGCAACGTGGAAGCCCGCCAGGTGGCCTGCCACTATGCGGAGAACTTTCTCTAGGCCATCGGGGCCGTTGGGCTTCACTGGCACTCAACCCAACCTACGGAAGCCTTGCAGGTTGGGTTGAGCCGGCTCCATCGTCGCAGCCCAACATCTTTGGCCTGGCGCCGTACTGTCGGGCTTCACTGGGCACTCAACCCAACCTACGGAAGCCTTGTAGGTTGGGTTGAGCCAGATCCATCGTCGAAGCCCAACACACCCCAACCCCGCTAAAGGCTGCAGTCCATGCACATCCGCCCCTTCCACCCCGCCGACACCGAGGCCGTGGTCAATCTCTGGCAGGCCTGCGGACTGACTCGCCCCTGGAACGATCCCTACCGCGACATCCAGCGCAAGCTCGCCGAACAGCCCGAGTTGTTCCTGGTGGGCGAAGCGGACGGTACCCTCATGGCCAGCGCCATGGTCGGCACCGACGGTCATCGCGGCTGGCTCTACTACCTGGCGGTGGCCCCCGCGCACCAGCGCCGCGGTCATGCCCGGCGACTGGTGGAGAGGGCCGAACAACTGCTGAGCGAACGCGGTTGCCCCAAGCTGCAGCTGATGGTGCGCCGGGACAATGCGGCGATCCTCGGCTTCTATACGGCCCTTGGCTATGCCGAGGCCGAGGTCGTCACCCTGGGCAAGCGGCTGATCGTCGACGATTAGAGTGGAAGGCGGCGAAGCCCTGTTTGCTGCCGATACTCAACGCCCAGTGGAAAACGCCCTGCGGTTTTCCACGCTACGGGCTGACGACTGACCGTAGGGTGGGTAACGGCGCAGCCTTACCCACGCGGAGCCAAACCTGCAGCGGAAACCCTTAGACGGTTTCCACTGGGTGTAGCCGGTGTAGAGTGGATGGACAGGGAAAACCCTGAGAGGAGACGGGCTTCCGAGTCCCCTGCCAGCGAGGCAGTCGCGTCCCTGTCATCTCGCTGTCAGGCTGCTATCGGGTTGCCGTCGTGTCGGAAAGAAGACCCTGCGGCTACGCTTTTGCTCGTCCATCACCGCTGGAGAAACCGACATGCAACTGCCCAACAGGATCAAGGAACACCGCCTGGCCCGAGCCTGGTCGCAAGAGCATCTGGCAGAGCTCGCGGGTATCAGCACCCGCACGGTGCAACGTCTCGAAAATGGCGAGCAGGCCAGTCTGGAGACGCTGAGCGCCCTGGCCGCCGTCCTGGAAATCAGGGTGAGCGATCTGACGGAGCAAACCACTCAGGAAGCGGGATCCGCCGCAGACGAGCGGATCGCGAATGCCCGTGAACAGGTAGCCGCCGAGATCGGCTTCTATTGGCAGGTACTGCGGGGCCTGGTCATCTGCGTCTTTCTCTATGTGCTCAATCGCGCGACCTCGCCCGAGAGCCACTGGTCCTTATGGGTCGCCGCCATCTGGGGTCTTCTGCTGCTGGGTCGTGGCATCCAGACCTTTTTCCTGCGCGATAGGATCGCCCTATGGCAGCACGGCCGGCTGCAAAAGATCTTGCGAAAGTAGGGGACGCCGTTGATCAGCCTCATCCCCAGGATCAGCTGAATTGCCTACTCGGCCATAGCGCTGCCATCCGGCCGTCAGACTGCCGAGCCAGGTGGCGATGTTGGGCTTCGCTGCGCTCAGCGCCAACCTACAAAAACGGTACCTCGTAGGTTGGGTTGAGGCGGTTCCATCGTCGAAGCCCAACATTACCTGGCACCCGCAGGTGCCCTAGCGCGGCAGCAATCCCACCAGCGGCCCCGGATGCTTGCGGACTTCGGCGTAGGGCACCAGGGTGCCGCCGGGTTCGTCGCAGTTGCGGGCGGCGCGGAAAAAGGTCGGGCCGAGGTAGAGGCCCCTGGGCGTCAGGTACCAGGGCGCGAATTGCCAGACGTCGGCGCTGCGATAGTCGCAGCCATCGCCGTCGGCGGGCGCCTGCATCAGTTGCGGATACAGACGGGTGAACAGCCGGATCACCCAGGGCGCCAGGGTCTGTTGCCGATAGTCCGCCAAGGCCTGGGAATAGCGATCCTCCGGCTGCGGACGGATCGGCTGGCCGTGGCCCAGCCAGAGGAAATCCTCCAGCGCCAGCTCCTCGCCGGTCTGCAGATCCAGGGTCAGGGGCGCGCTGCCGAAATCCGGGTGAGCCGCGCCGCTGCAGCTGTACTGGCTGAACAGATTGACGCTGAGCACCCGCTCGCTGAGCAGCTGCGGGGTCACCTCCAGGCTGTGCTCGCCGTCAGCGCCGATGCAGCTCAGGTGGGCATCGACCTCCGCCCAGAGGCGTTCGCGCAGCACGGCATTGGCCGCCTCGCTGGCGCCCTCCACGGTAAACAGCCGCATGCCCGAGACCGGCTCGCGCCACCAGCGCAGGCCACGGCCCATGAAGGTCTGGCGCTCACCCTGTTCCAGTCTGAGTCCCTGCAGGCGGCGATATTCGTAGGGATCGTCCTGGCGCAGTTTCTGCCGATAGCCATCCGCTGCCGCGGACTGCCCCGGTTGCAGCGGCGCCAGGGCGAGCGGCAGGGTCTTGCCGGCACCGCTCCAGGTGCCGGTCCAGGAACCATCCTTGCCGCGCGTCAGTGACCAGCTGGCCTTGGGACCGTCCTGCCAGGGCGCACCCTCCTCCAGCCTGAGCCGGTCGCCCGCTTGCGCCGGACCGCTCAGGCGCAGGTCGCGGCGATAGCGGTCGTAGAAGTAGCGGCCATAGGCTTCGTCGTTGGCGGTGGAATCGACCTCCACCACCACCCGGGCCGGGCCCAGGGTGCCTTCCAGGAGCAGCTTTTCGGCATGGGCGACGCCAGTGGTCAACAGCAGGGCCAAGCCCAGTCCGGACAGGCAAGATTTCATCAGGGCTCCAGCAGCCAGGGTGTCGGTGATGAGCTCAGGGTAGAACAGCGGCGCCAGGCTGTCGCGCAGGCCGGCGGACGACAGCCGTCTCGCCATGGGAGAATGGCGTTTTGTCGACCCTCGGACGCCCATGGACCTCCCTGCCCTGCTCATCCGCCTGCACGCGATCCGCGATGCCAACGCCTGGCGCCGCTATCACAATCCCAAGAACCTGGCGATGGCCGCCAGCGTCGAGATGGCCGAGCTGGTGGAGATCTTCCAGTGGAAGAGCGATACCGAGGCCCGCGCCTTGAGCACCGCCGAGCGCGAGCACGCCGGCCAGGAAATCGCCGACGTGCTGCTCTATCTGCTGCAACTGGGCAGCGAGCTGGAGCTGGACGTGGAGCAGGCGGTGCTGGCCAAGCTGGCCGACAACGAGAGGCGCTTCCTGCCGTGAGCGATACCTTCTTCGACGACCGCGCCACCCGTTTCGCCGCCAACATCTATGGCGGCACCAAGGGCGCCATCCGCCTGGCGGTGCTGCAGGCGGATCTTGCCGAGGTGCTGCCGCAACGCCCGCTGCGGGTGCTGGACATCGGCGCCGGGCTCGGCCACATGAGTCTCTGGCTGGCGCAGCAGGGCCATGCCGTGACCCTGGCCGAGCCTTCGGCGCCCATGCTGGCCGGCGCCCAGGAGGCCTTCGCCGCCGCCGGACTCGACGCCGCCTGGCTGGCGCTGCCCTGGCAGGAGTTGCCCGCCTTCGCCGAGCCCTTTGACCTGGTGCTCTGCCACGCGGTGCTGGAATGGCTGGAAACGCCCCCGGCGATCCTGCCGACCCTGCAGCGCTGCCTGGCCCCGGACGGCTGGCTGTCGCTGGCCTTCTACAATCGCGACGCCCTGATCTATCGCAACCTGCTCAAGGGCCATTTTCGTAAACTCCGGCAGGGTGACTACGCCGGCGCGGGCCAACGCGGCCTGACGCCGCAACGGCCCCTCGATCCGCGTGAGGTCGAGGCCTGGCTGGCGGCGGACTGGCAGGTTCGGGCGCGCAGTGGCGTCCGGGTCTTTCACGACTACATGCCGCCGGAATTCCAGACCCGTGCCGACGGCGAGGAGCTGGTGGCCATGGAACTGGCCCACCGACGGCACCCGGCTTTCGCGGGCCTGGGACGCTATCTGCATTGGCTCTGCCAAGCTAAGGCAGGATGACGTAGGGCGCGGTATGCTCTGGCCAGCATTCCTCCGAGGAACCGGTCATGCGTCGCCCCCTACTCTGCCTGTCGCTCGCGCTGCTCGCCCTGGCCGGTTGCCAGACGCCCAATCCCTATGTCGCCAGCAGCCTGCCAGAGGCGTCGCTCCCGGTGCTGCCGCAACAGGATCCGGCGGCTTATCCGCCGGCACCGCGTGACTGGAGCCGCTATCGCACCTGGAGCTGGGCTCCGGGCGCCGCGGTGGTCAGCGGCGGCCTGGATGGCCAGACCGTGCAGCAGGCGGTGGCCGATGGCCTCGACCAGCGTGGCCTGCGACCGGCCATCGGGGGTGCCCGCGCCGATCTGCAGGTGCGTGCCCGCCTCACCCAGCAACAGCGTAGCGAGCAATATACGGACTACTACGACACCAGCTACGGCTACGGCGGCTACGGGCCCTATGGCTACGGCCCCGGCTATGGCGCCACGGTCGGCCAGGCGCGGACCCGCACCCGGACCTTTCTGGTCGACGTGCTGGAGGTGGAATTGCTCGATCCCGCCACCGGCCGCGTGCTCTGGCACTCGGCCGCCGAGCAGGCCAGCGGCGGCACCAGCGGCGAACGCGCGCGCACCCTGCGCGAGACCACCCGCCGCCTGCTGGCCAACTATCCGCCGAGCTGAAGAGATAAGTGGCCCTTAAGCCAGTCCAAGCAGACTAGCGCGCTCACCTCGGAGGATCGCTTATGAAACGTTGTCTCCTGCTGCTTGCGGTCCTCTTGCTGGCGGCCTGCGCCGAACGTGGCCCGCGCAATCTGGACTATGACGCCAGCCGTGACTTCGCCGCCTATCGCAGCTGGGGCTGGGCGGACCCGGCCATCGAGTACCGCCCCAACGATCCGCGGGTACGCAGCGATCTCACCGAGCAGCGCCTGCGCGATTCGGTCAGCAGCGGCCTCGACCAGCGCGGAATGCGTCCCGCGGTGGCAGGCACGCGCCCGGATCTGAAGATCAAGCTCTATGTGATCCTCGACCAGCGCCAGCAGAGCTACAGCTATGCCGATCCCTACTGGGGTCCGGGCTGGGGCGGTCCCTGGGGCTCCGCCTGGGGTCCCGGTCCCTGGGGACCGAGCTATGTGCGCACCCAGACGGTTACCTACCCGGTGATGACGGTCCAGCTCGACATGCTCGATGGCCGTGACGGCAAGCTGGTCTGGCGCGCCAGCGAAGAGCGTCTGCTGGACGACCAGAACGCCACGCCCAGCCAACGCAGCGCCGCCTTCAGCCGCCTGATCAACGAACTGCTGGTCAGCTATCCGCCGCGGCCTTGAACGGTCGACCGTCCGGGCAGCTCAGCGCTGCCCCTGGTCAGGCCGCGAGCAGACAGCTGGGTGAGGGTGACGGATAATGGCCGCAGGCCAGCACCCCTCGCGCCGTCCTTGGCCACCTCGCGGGAATCCTGACTGTCGTCCAGCGCCGCCCAGGTTCAACATGTCGTCCACACCCGTCGCCACCCGCCGCAGCCACAATCTGTTGCTGCGCCTCTTTCCGGTCATCTGCGCCCTGCCGATCCTACTCGGCCTCGGCTGCTACCTGCTGATCAGGACCGCCACCAGCCAGGACGCCGACGTCCAGCAACGCGCCCGGACCTATATCGAGCGCACCCTGGTGCAGGTCGAAAACGAGATCGGCCACAACATCATCAACTACGCCAAGTGGGGCGAGGCCTACAAGCATCTGCACCTGGCGGTCGATCTCTTCTGGGCCAACGACGAGCGCAACGTCGGCGACATCCCCTACGAGCTCTATGGCTATAACGGGGTCTTCGTGCTGGATCCGCAGGATCGTACCGTCTACGCGGTGATCAATGGCCGGCCGACGCAGCGCGCGGCCGCGCAGTGGCTCGAAGGCGATCTGGCCGGCCTGCTGGCGGCCACCCGCCAGCGCCCTGGCGAGACCGAGAGTCTGGTGCGGGTGCTGGGCGTGGGCGGCGTCCCGGCACTGGTCGCCGCGGCCACCATCACGCCGGGCGCGAGCTACAGCGTGGCCCCGGGCCCCGGCGCGCCCTCGGTGATGCTGTTCGTCAACGTGCTCGATCCGGACACCCTGGCCCATCTCAGCGATACCTACGGTCTGCCGCGACTCGAGGCGTCGCGGGTGCCCCTGGTCGATCACGAAACGCTGCGCTTGCTGGATTCACCGCTGCTGCTCAACTGGCAACCGCCGCAACCCGGCGCCCAGCTCCTGCGTCGCACCCTGCCGGTCTTCCTGGCCGGGGTGCTGCTGCTCGGCCTGGTGCTGGCCCTGCTGATCCGCCACGCGCTGAATTCGGCGCGGCAGCTCGACCAGCAATTCGATGCCCTGGTGGCCGGCCAGGCCGAGTTGAGCCGCAGCGAAAAGCGCTTTCGCGAACTCGCCGAGGCCGCCTCCGACTGGCTGTGGGAAAGCGATGCCGCGGGCCGCATCACCTATCTGTCCGAACGCTTCGCCCGCATCACCGGGCACACACCCGGCAGCTGGCTCGGACGGCCGCTGGCGGAGCTGTTCAGCAGCGAGACGACCCCGCTGGCCGCCTGGCTCCAGGGCAACGCTCGCCAGCTCGACGAGCGCCAGGTGCTGCGCTGTCATTATCGCGACCGTCTGGGTCATTCCCGGGTCTGTGAGATCACCGCCCGGCCGCTGCCCAAGGGCGCGGGCTTTCGCGGCACCGCCAGTGACATCACCGCCGCGGTCAATGCCCAGGCGGAAATCGAACACCTGTCGCAACACGACAGCCTGACCGGCCTGGCCAATCGCCTGCAATTGCAGCACTACCTGGCGCGCAAGTTGACGCAAGCCAAAACCCCGCTGACGCTGCTCAGCCTGGATCTGGATCGTTTCAAACCGGTCAACGACAGCCTCGGCCACGCCGCCGGCGATCGGGTGCTGCAGGAAATCGCCCGGCGTCTGCAGGCCAGTCTGAGACCCGGCGGCCTGGTGGCGCGCCTGGGCGGCGACGAATTCATCGTGGTGCTGCTCGGTCAGCTGGACGTGGCGACCGTCGACCAGATCTGTGCGCGGCTGGT
Organism: Pseudomonas sp. PS02302; assembly: GCF_029959585.1. NCBI lineage: Bacteria > Pseudomonadati > Pseudomonadota > Gammaproteobacteria > Pseudomonadales > Pseudomonadaceae > Pseudomonas > Pseudomonas sp. PS02302. The sequence goes on along the minus strand of NZ_JASCON010000004.1, from coordinate 92,754 downwards.
GAACGCCATCGGCCGACCCATCCTGCTGGAGGAGCAGTCGGTCAGCGTAGGCACCAGCATCGGCATCGCCCAGGCGCCGGAGCAGGCCAGCCAGGTCGAGGACCTGCTGCGCCTGGCGGATATCGCGCTGTACCAGGCCAAGGCCGCGGGCCGCAACGGCTGGTGCTTCCATGCTCCGGCGATGGACGCCCAGCTCAGCCAGCGGCGTGACCTGGAACAGGAGCTGCGCCAGGCGCTGGCGCTCGACCAGTTGCGCCTGGGTTACCTGCCCCGGCGGAGCGCCGCCGAGGGCCGGCTGAGCGGCATCGAGGTGCGGTTGCACTGGGCCCACCCGCGGCGCGGCCTGCTGTCGCCGGAGGTCTTCCTGCCCCTGGCCGAAGAGACCGGACTCAGCGTTCCCCTGGAATTCTGGCTGCTGGACAACGCCTGTCAGGCTGCCGCGACCTGGCCCGCGCCGCTGCGGCTGGTCGTCGGTCTGTCCGCGCGCCCGTGCGCTGATGGCGAGGCCCTGGTCGCGACGGTCGCCCGCGCCTTGCAGACGAGCGGCCTGGCAGCGGAACGCCTGGAGCTGCAGCTGCCCGAGGCGCTGTTGCAGGCAGACAGCGCCCCGATGTTGCTGCCGCTCAAGGCGCTGGGCGTGCGCCTGAGTCTGGCCGACTTCGGCCGAGGCTCAGGCGCCCTCGATTCGCTACGCCAACCCGTGCTGGATGGCATCAGCCTGGATAGTCGTCTGGTCGCGCGCCTGGAAGATCAGCAGGCCGATGCCGCCATCGCCCAGGCACTGATCGGCCTGGGACGAACCCTGGGCCTCAGGGTGACGGCGATGGGGGTGGAGGCGCCCGGCCAGTTGGCCTGGCTGCGGGCGCAGCATTGCGACGAGGTCCAGGGGGGCCTGTTCGGTCCCGCCCTGACTGGTCGCGAGCTGACAGCGCTGCTGGCAACCGAACTGCAGGCGGATTGACGACCTAGAGGCGCTCCAGCCACCCCAGATCGCCCCCTCGGGCCGGAACCGGATAGCAGCCATAGGGCGCATACCCATGGGTACAGACCGGATCGGCGCGCAGGGTGAGTTCGCCCACCGGTTGCGCGCGCCAGCCCTCCAGCAGGGCGATAGCGGCCAGGGCCGAGAGCAGGGCGATGAACAGCGCGGAGCGAATTGTTCTTGTCAGGCGCATGGTGACCTCCCGCGGGACGATGGCCAGGATCGGCAGACAGCGTCCCCGCTCCTTGAGTATCGTCCCCCGGAAGTCACTTCGCCGCCCCGAACGGAGCCCGATTGCGCAATGCTGCACTGCGGCAGGTGCAACAGTGGGGATCGCGGTGTTTGGCGAGGACCCCGGACAAGGCGGCGCCGTTGTCCAGGCTACGCGCGAAGCCCCGCCCCGCTCCGGACCGCCCCCTCTCCCTCCGGGAGAGGGTTGGGGTGAGGGTGAAGCCCGCCTCAGGCGATCTCCACCCACTCGCCATTCAGCCGCACCGTCCAGGTGGGCAAGGCCTGCTCGGGATACTCCAGACAGCCGCCGTCCGCCAGGCGGAAGTGCTGCTTGTACAACGGCGAGGCGATCACCAGATCCGCGCCCAGTTGGCCGACGATGCCGCGACCGATGACATTGGCGCCGGACTTGGGATCGCGATTGCCCACGGCAAAGACCTTCTGCTCGGTCTCCGGCAGGTAGAACAGCGCTACCTGCTCACCCTCGTGCAAGGCCACCACGCCGGACTGGGGTACCAGATCGGCCAGGCTGCACAGGGGTTGCCAGCGGGTTTCCAGGGCACGCGCGGTAGTGGTCTGGGTCATGGTCAGGCCTCCTCGGTCAGGTTGATCAGCTGCAGTTCGCCATGGCGTGCCGGCCGACGCTGGCCGCGCTCCTTGACGAAGTGGATGTCCGGGTCGCTGCCGCGCTGGTTGACGAAGGTACGGAAGCGCTTGAGCTTGTCGGGATCGTTCAGAGCATTGGCCCATTCGCATTCGTAGCGATCCACCACCAGCTGCATCTGGGCTTCCAGTTCGGCGCCCAGGCCCAGGCTGTCCTCGATGATCACCTGCTTGAGGTAGTCCAGCCCGCCCTCCAGCGACTCGCGCCACACCGAGGTGCGTTGCAGGCGGTCGGCGGTGCGGATGTAGAACATCAGCAGCCGGTCGATGTAGCGGATCAGGGTTTCGTCATCCAGGTCGGTGGCGAACAGCTCGGCATGCCGCGGGCGCATGCCGCCATTGCCGCAGACATAGAGATTCCAGCCGTTCTCGGTGGCGATCACGCCGATGTCCTTGCTTTGCGCCTCGGCGCATTCGCGGGTGCAGCCGCTGACGGCGAACTTGAGCTTGTGCGGCGCGCGCAGGCCCTTGTAGCGGTGCTCGATGTCCAGCGCCATCTTGACGCTGTCCTGCACGCCGTAGCGGCACCAGGTACTGCCCACGCAGCTCTTCACCGTGCGGGTCGACTTGCCGTAGGCGTGACCGGTCTCGAAGCCGGCGGCGATCAGCTCGCCCCAGATGTCCGGCAATTCGTGCAACTGGGCGCCAAAGAGATCGATGCGCTGGCCACCAGTGATCTTGGTGTAGAGATCGTATTTCTTCGCCACCTGGCCGATGGCGATCAGGCCTTCCGGGCTGATCTCGCCGCCCGGGATGCGCGGCACCACCGAATAGGTACCGTTCTTCTGCATGTTGGCCATGAAGGTGTCGTTGGTGTCCTGCAGCGGCACCAGGTGCGGATCGGTGATGGGGGCGTTCCAGCAGGAGGCCAGGACGTTGGCCACCGCCGGCTTGCAGATGTCGCAACCATGCTGGCCGCGGCCGTGGCGCGCCAGAAGCTCGTCGAAACTCTGGATGCCTGCCACCCGCACCAGGTGATAGAGCTCCTGGCGGGTATGGGCGAAGTGCTCGCAGAGACTCTTGTCGACCTCGACGCCGCGGGCGATCAGCTCGTGCTCGAAGACCTGCTTGACCAGCGCCGCGCAGCCGCCGCAACCGGTGGCGGCCTTGGTGCAGCTCTTGATGCCGGCGAGTTCGGTGCAGCCGGCGTCGATGGCGGCGCAGACCGCGCCCTTGGTGACGTTGTGGCAGGAGCAGAGGGTCGCGGTGGCCGGCAGGGCATCGGCGCCCAGGGTCGGGGCGCCCTCGCCCACCGGCATGATCAGGCTGGCCGGATCCTGGGGCAGCGGGATGCCGTTCTGGGCGTATTGCAGCAGGGTGTCGTAGTAGCTGTTGTCGCCCACCAGCACGGCGCCCAGCACCTGCTTGCCGTCGGCGGAGACCACCAGGCGCCGGTAGCTGGCGCTGGCTTCGTCGATGTAGCGATAGCTGCGCGCACCCGGAGTGGCGCCGTGGGCATCGCCGATGGAGCCCACGTCCACGCCCAGCAGCTTGAGCTTGGTGGACATGTCGGCGCCGGTGAAGGGCGTGGCCTGGCCGTGGCAGAGGGTGGCGGCCACCAGGCGCGCCATCTGGTAGCCCGGGGCGACCAGGCCGAAGATGCTGCCGTTCCAGGCGGCGCATTCGCCGATGGCATGGATGAAGGGATCGCTGGTCAGGCAGCCGTTGTCCACCGCCACCCCGCCGCGGGCGCCGAGTTCCAGGCCGCAGCTGCGGGCCAGGGCGTCCTGGGGCCGGATGCCGGCGGAAAACAGGATCAGGTCGGTCTCGAGGAAATCCTCGCCGGCGAAGTTCATGCGGTAGCGATACTCGCTGCCGGCGGTGATGTTCTGGGTGGCCTTGGACAGATGCACGCCCACGCCCAGGTCTTCGATGCGCTGCCTGAGCGCGGCGCCACCGAGGTCATCCAGCTGCACCGGCATCAGCCGCGGGGCGAATTCCACCACATGGGCCTCCAGACCCAGGGATTTCAGCGCATTGGCCGCTTCCAGGCCGAGCAGGCCGCCGCCCACCACCACGCCGCGGTGCGCCCTGGCGGCGGCCAGGCGGATGGTGTCCAAGTCGTCCAGGGTGCGATAGACCAGGCGCGAGTCGCCTTCGGCGCCCTCGATGGGCGGCACGAAGGGATAGGAGCCGGTGGCCAGTACCAGGCGGTCGTAGCCAAAGGCACCCTCGGGCGTCAGTACCTCGCGCTGCTCGCGGTCGATGGCGGTTACCGCGCAGCCCAGATGCAGCACCAGGCCGGGCACGGCATAGAGGCCGGCTTCGCTCATGGCCAGGGATTCGGCGTCGCGACCGGCGAAGTACTCGGAGAGATGGACCCGGTCATAGGCGCGCTGACGCTCTTCGCCGAAGACATGGATCTCGTAGTGGTCCAGGGCGCCGGCCGCCAGCAGCTGCTCGACGAGGTGATGGCCAACCATGCCGTTGCCGACGACGATCAGGCGTTCTTTGCGGGTCACGATGCTGTTCATGGAGGCTATCCCCCGGCCGAGGCCAATCAGGTTGATTCGCGGCAAATAAAAAGGCGCCTGAAACCTTGCGGTCTCAGGCGCCTTTGCCTGTTCTGGTAGGGAGGAGCCCTTGGCTCTGCTCCATGCCCGTCGCCTGCGGTGGCTGTCGATCGCCGTTGATCGACCGGGCGACCCGAATGTGCGGGTCTGTCAGGGCTTTTGCATCGGCTGTGCCAGTTCCGCCTGATCGCCCGAAGATCCGCCGCTGGCGCGGGCTGCGGCCTGCCGAGTGGCTTGCCGGAGGCTGCCCGAACGCCCGCCGAGCAGAACCACAACGGTGCAAGACCGGGCCGGCCTGCCCCGTCACGGCGCATCGCGACCCCCACCGCCGTGGCCTCGGCCAGCGCCACCGGCACCCCGCCAGAGCAGTAGGAATGCGCCCCTCGCGCGCGCCGGGCCAAGCTGGCGCGAGCCTTGCTAAATCCTCAGCATGGAGCGGTCAACGCCGATCGCTTCCTTTCACGACAAAGGCGCCGTGTTCGCCTCCCTCCGGGGAGTGCGACCGGCGCCTTTTCGCTTTCTGGTTTTCGAAGGATCCTTGCCATGGCCACTACCCACATCAAGAGCGTCTGCCCCTACTGCGGCGTCGGCTGCGGGATCGTCATGCAGGTGGAAGACGGCCGGATCACCAAGGTCAGCGGCGATCGCGACCACCCCGCCAATCGCGGCCGGCTCTGCACCAAGGGCAGCACCAGCCACCAGGCGCTGGTGGACAGCGGACGCATGGAGCAGGCCTATGTCCGCCACGACCGTTCCCACGAACCGGTGCAGACCGGGCTGGACCAGGCCATCGCCGCCACCGCCGAACGCCTGCGCGCCATCCTCGACCGCGACGGACCCGACGCCATCGCCTTCTATGTGTCCGGGCAGCTGTCGCTGGAAGCCCAGTACCTGGCGAGCAAGCTGGCGCGGGGTTTCATCGGCACCAACCAGCTCGAATCCAATTCCCGTCTGTGCATGGCCAGTGCCGGCACCGGTTACAAGCTGTCCCTCGGCGCCGACGGTCCGCCCGGCTCCTATGACGACCTCGACCGCGCCGACCTCTTCCTGGTCAGCGGCGCCAACATGGCCGACTGTCATCCCATCCTCTTTCTGCGGCTGCTGGATCGGGTCAAGCGCGGCGCCAAGCTGATCGTGATAGATCCGCGGCGCACCGCCACCGCCGAGAAGGCCGATCTCTTCCTGCAACTGCGTCCGGGCACCGATCTGCTGCTGCTCAACGGCCTGCTGCATCTGCTGCACGCCGAGGGCCATGTAGACGAAGCCTTTATCGCCGCCCATACCGAAGGCTGGGCGGCCATGCCCGAGTTTCTCGCCGACTACAGTCCGGCACGGGTGGCCGCGGGGACCGGGCTGGCCGAGGCGGACATCCGCACCGCCGCGCGCTGGATTGGCGAGGCCGGCGAATGGACCAGCCTCTGGACCATGGGCCTGAACCAGAGCACCCACGGCACCTGGAGCACCAATGCCCTGTGCAACCTGCACCTGGCCACCGGCAGGATCTGCCGCCCCGGCAGCGGTCCCTTTTCCCTGACCGGCCAGCCCAATGCCATGGGCGGGCGCGAGATGGGCTACATGGGGCCCGGCCTGCCCGGCCAGCGCAGCCTGCTGTCCGCCGCCGACCGCACCTTCGTCGAGCGGGCCTGGGGCATTCCGGAGGGCACCCTGCACACCCGCCTGGGCCAGGGCACCGTCGCCCTGTTCGAGGACCTGGCCGCCGGTACCGTCAAGGCCTGCTGGATCATCTGTACCAACCCGGTGGCCAGCGTGGCCAACCGCGAGACGGTCATCCGCGGGTTGCAGGCCGCCGAACTGGTGATCACCCAGGACGCCTTTCTCGACACCGAGACCAACAGCTACGCCGACATCCTCCTGCCCGCCGCGCTCTGGGCCGAGGCCGACGGGGTCATGATCAATTCCGAGCGCAACCTGACCCTGGCGCCCCAGGCCGTCACCCCGCCCGGCGCGGCCCGCGCCGACTGGCGGATCATCGCCGACGTGGCCTGCGCCCTGGGCTATGGCGAACACTTCAGCTACACCTCGGCCGCCGAGGTGTTCGACGAGATCCGGCAATTCCACAATCCCCAGACCGGCTACGACATCCGCGGCGCCAGCCATGCCCGGCTGCGCGAGACACCGCTGCAATGGCCCTGCCCCGGCGCAGAGAGCGATCCGCGCCAGCCGATCCGCTATCGCAACGACGGCCGCAGCCAGACCCTGCGCCTGGACGAAACCGGCGAACCGACTGCGCTCAACTTCGCCACCCCCAGCGGCAAGGCGCAGTTCTTCGCCCGTCCGCACCTGGACCCGGCCGAACTGCCCGATGCCGACTACCCCTTCGTGCTCAACACCGGGCGTCTGCAGCACCAGTGGCATACGCTCACCAAGACCGGCAAGATCGCCGCCCTGAACCGCCTCAATCCGGCACCCTTCGTGGAAGTGCATCCCCAGGACGCCCAGGCGCTGGGCCTGGCGCAGGGCGACCGCCTGGAGATCACCTCACGCCGTGGCCGCGCGGTGCTGCCGGTGACCATCAGCGACCGGGTCCAGCCCGGCAACTGCTTCGCGCCCTTTCACTGGGCCGACGTGCAGGGCAGCGACCTGGCCATCAACGCCGTCACCAGCGACGCCGTCGATCCGCTCTCGTTGCAACCGGAACTCAAGGTCTGCGCCGTGCGCCTGACCCGCGTCGCCACCATTACCCATCGCCAGCTGCCGGCCGACGAGCCTGTCACGGAGAGCGCCCGGCTGCCCGCCCTGGCGCGGCTGGCCGAGCTCACCGGGGTCGCGACCGCGGTACGGCCTCAGCTCAGCGCGGCCGAACGCACCTACCTGGCCGGTTTCATGGACGGCCTGCGCGACGGCGCGACCCAGGGCGTGCCCTGCCTGCCGGCCCAGGCGCCGCTGGCCGCCGACACCCGCCTCTGGCTCGACGGCCTGCTCGCCGGCTTGTTCAGCCGCCTGCCGGAAAGCCAGACTGCCGGCCTGGCCATATCCCCCACCGCGCCGGCCGATCTGGTGGTGCTCTGGGCCTCCCAGACCGGCAACGCCGAAGCCCTGGCCGAGCGCTGCGTCGCCCGCCTGTGCCAGGCCGGTCTCAGCGTGGAGCTGCACGACATGGCCGCCTATGCCGTGGAACGCCTGACCGGTGCCCGTCGCGTCCTGCTGGTGAGCAGCACCTTTGGCGATGGCGAAGCGCCGGACAATGGTCAGGCCTTCTGGCAGGGCCTCAGTCGGCTCGACGCTTCCCTGACGGACCTGGACTACGCCGTGCTGGCCGTGGGCGATTCCACCTACGAGCAATTCTGCGGCCATGGCCAGCGCCTCGACGCCCGCCTGGCCGAGCTTGGCGCCCGGCGCCTCTGCCCACGCCTGGACTGCGACGCCGATGGCCTCGACGGCGCCGACGCCTGGCTGACCGCCCTGCAAGGGCAGCTGGCGCCCCAGGCCGAGCACGTGCCCGTCACCCATCCGACCACGACCAGCCGCCCGCCGGCGGTGCCTGCGCGACTGGTCATCAACCGGAGACTCAACAGCGCCGGGTCCAACAAGGAGGTGCGGCTATTCGGGTTCGAATCCGATCAGCCTCTGGCCTACCAGGCCGGCGACGCCCTGAGCGTGAAGGCGCGCAACTGCCCGGAGCTGGTCGAAGAGATCCTCGCCCTCGCCGGGCTGGACGGCGAACAGCCGGTCGCCGTGGCCAAGGTCGGCGAGCTGTCGCTGCGCCAGGCGCTGAGCGAACACTACGAGATCGCCCGCCCCAACCCCGAGACCCTGGCGCTGATCGCCGAGCGCAGCGGCAGTGCCGAGTGCCGCGCTCTGCTGGGCGACCGGGACGAACTCAAGACCTGGCTCTGGGGCCGGCAACTGGCCGATGTCCTGGCCCGCTTTCCCGCCCGCCACGACGCCGGCGAACTGCTCGGCAGCCTCAAGCGCCTGCAGCCACGCCTCTACTCCATCGCCTCCAGCCCCCTGGCCCATGCCGGCCAGGTGCACCTTACCGTCTCGGCGGTGCGCTACGGTAAGCGCAAGGGCGTGGCCTCCAGCTTTCTCGCCGACCGCCTGGGCGCGGCCACCACCGAGGTGCATATCCAGCCTTCACGCCATTTCCGCCTGCCGGATCAGGGCGACGTCCCGCTGATCATGATCGGCCCCGGCACCGGCATCGCGCCCTTCCGCGGCTTTCTCCATGAGCGTCGCGCCCGAGGCGACCAGGGCCGCAACTGGCTGTTCTTTGGCGAGCAGCACGCCGCCCACGACTTCTACTACCGCGACGAACTGGAAGCCTTCCAGCGCGATGGCCTGCTGAACGAACTGAGCCTGGCCTTCTCCCGCGACCAGGCCGAAAAGATCTATGTGCAGGATCGGCTGCGTGAACGCGGTGCCGACGTCTGGCGCTGGCTGCAGGACGGCGCCCGCGTCTATGTCTGCGGCGACGCCAGCCGCATGGCCAAGGACGTCGACCAGGCCCTGCGCCAGGTGGTGGCGACCCATGGCCACCTCAGCGACGAGGCCGCCAGCGAGTACCTGCGCGGGATGAGCGAGCAAAAGCGCTATCTGAAGGACGTCTACTAGCGCCGCCGGCTACAGCACCGCGCGCACCAGGCGGGTGAAGGCCTCGATGGCCTCGCGCTCGCCCAGTGCCCCGCGCACCACGGCCGCGGCCAGGGCCTCGCCGGCGCCGACCAGACCGATGCAGGACACCTGCAACTCCGCGGTGGGTCTTTTGCTGTGCGGCGTGAGCACCGCCGCCACCATCTGGGTGCCATGTTCCAGCAACTCCTGGTACACCGCGGTCTTTTCCTCGCTCCCCGCCAGCGCCGCCGCCACTACGCCGACTTCACCCTGCATGTCGGTCACGCAGCGGATGTAGCCCTCGGCCAGCGCCGCGGTGGCTTCTTCGGCGCCCTGCTGCCGGGCGGTCATGGCCTGGCGAAAGGCATCCATCTGCGCCAGATCGAGCCAGCGATAGAGCTCGATGAGCAGCCCCGAGCGGGTACCGAAATGCTCGTAGACGACCGGTTTGGAGACGCCCGCCTGCACGGCCAGATAGCCCAGGGTCAGGCGATCCGCGCCTTCTTCCCGAACGATGACCCGCGCCGTGTCCAGCAATTGCTGACGCCGGGCTGCCTTTGAGAGACGCCGTCCGGTCCCTTCGGAGACCGGTTTTTCAGGGGTGGATCGCGCTGCCATTGGTCACGTCTTCTTGCAAACCTACTAAAGGTAGGTTAATCCTGAACTGGAACCTACACATGGTAGGTTAATGCGGAGAACAGCCCGTGGCAATCGGCTGTGCGGTCTCCGGAACCTCAGCACTGCAACGAAGAGGACAGCATCATGCCACTGCAACCCATACTCTTTGCCGGCGGTTCGGGCACCGTAGGCCGCCAGGCCGTCCACTGGTTCCGCCAGCGCCAGCCTGACTGGCCGCTGCTGGTCGGCGGCCGCAACCTCGCCACGGCCGAGGATGTCGCCCAGGCCGCCGGCCAGGCCCGGGCGGTGCGCCTGGATCTCGACCAGCCGGGGCTGGGACTGGATCCCGCCCTCACCCCGGCAGCCATGCTCATGCTGGCACCGGATCAGGCCCTGCACGGCTTGCGCCTCGCCCAGCACCTGGGCATCCCCTATCTCAATGCCAACACCGGCGTCACCGAACTGGGGCCGGAGGTCGCCCAGTTCATGCACCGCCCCGGCGCCCATGCCCTGGTGCTGTCCAGCCACTGGGCCTCGGGCGCCGCCCTGGCGCTGGCACTCGATCTCGCCCGCCGCTTCACCCGGGTCGCGGCCATCGGTATAGAGGTCTTGCTGGATGAGGCGGACCCGGCCGGTCCCCTGGCCTGGGAGGACATGGAGCGGGTGCACAGCACGGCGCCCGCTGCCCTGGCCTTCCATCATGGACGCCGCGCCTGGCTGAGCGGGGCCGACCTGCAGGGCAGCGTCACGGCGCTGGACGGTCGCACGCTGGCCGCCACGGCCTTCGGCTCCATCGATCTGCTCAGTCTCCGGGCCGCCACCGCCGCCCCGGAGCTCCGCTTCGACATCGCCATGGGCGAGTCCTCCAGCCGGCGGCGGGGCGCGGAAACGGCGGCCGAGATCGCGGTCAGGGTGAGCGGTGAAAGGGACGGCCAGACCACCGGCGCACGCGCCGTGCTGGAATTCAACCAGGGGCAGGCCTCGCTGACTGCCCTCGGGCTGGTGCTGTCGCTGGAGCGGGTGCTGGGCCTGGCGGGCGGTGGACCCCTGCCGGCGGGTCTCTATATGCCCGAACACCTCTGGGCGGCCGAGTGGTTTCTGCGGGAGTTGCAACGGGAGGGCGCGGTGATCCATCACCAGACGGATGGGCACTGACAGCGGAAAATGGCGGAAGGCAGTGGGAGTCGAACCCACCCGGGAACGGCTGCCGTCCCCAACCGGGTTTGAAGCCCGGCCACGCCACCGGGCGTGATTGCCTTCCTCTGTTGCACTAGCCCTTGGCCGCGCGGGCCCAGGCGCTGTCCGGGCGGACCCGGCGCTCGTCGCCGAAGCGACGGGTGAAACCGATGCGATCCAGGCATTCGAGGATCTGGATGCTGCGCTTGCGACCGATGCCGAGGGCATCGCGAAAGGCCGCGGCGCGAATGATCCCCGCTTCGCGCTCCAGGCGCAATGCCTCGCCGGCCGCGGCTTCCAGACTCGCCTGGGGATAGAAGAGATCCCTGACCACCTGGGTCAGTTCCCCCAGCCGGGCCAGCTTGCGCAGCAGCAGCCGCACCTCGGCCTCGGGCTGATCCAGACTTCTGGCCAGATCGCGGGTCCAGGGCGGATCGAAGCGTTGGGCCTCCAGCAGCGGCCAGAGGCGGGTCTTGAGCCCCTCCTCCGCCTCGGTGAGGCGAACCCGGTGATCGGGCAGGTGCAACCAGGGACCGCTGCTCTGCAATCGCCCCTCGGCCAGGGCCGTCTCCAGCAGGGCCAGATAGACGGCCCGCTCCAATTCCGGTGCGGCGATGCGGCGGAGGCGATCCCGATCGGGACCCAGCTCGTCGGGTTGTTCATGGTGAAAGGTCGCCAGCGCCACGCCCAGGCGCTCGAGCGCGGTCTGCCACAGCGCCGCCGCGAACAGCCGCGGGCCGATCCGCGTCTCCATCCTCAGGGTGTCGGCGGGCAATTGCCAGTCGCCTTCGGGCCGGTTGAACTGCCGGGCCAGCAATCGCGGATCGAGACCGCCGTCGGCCTGGGCCAGGAGTTCGGGCAGCGCCTCTTCCAGACCGCCCCGACGCAGGGCCTGGAGTTGGGCCAGGCGCTGGGGCGTGCGGCGATGGCGCGCCGGGGCGAAGGGATCGAGCAGCCGGGCGCCGCCCAGGGTGCGCTGGGCGGACTGGTCGCGCAGCACCAGGCGATCGCCATGCACTCCGTGCAGCGGCGCATTGAGTACCAGCTGTGCCAGGGCCATGGCGCCGGGGGCCAGGCTGTCGCCTTCCAGCAGGGCGACGCGACCGGTGAGATCCTGGGCGCCCAGGTGCACATGCACCGGCGTCCAGTGCGCCAGGTTGCGCGCCTCGCCAGGCAGCAGGCGCAGTTCCACATCGATCCGGGTGGTGGGCGCGTGCAGCGCCTCGGCCACCAGCCAGTCACCGCGGGCGAGGCTGTCGGTGCTCAGCCGCTCGCCCGCAAGATTGAGCGACACCCGCTGACCAGCCTGGGCGGTTTCCGCCGCGCGATTCTGGGCGTGCAGCCCCCGCACCCGCAGGCGCTGCCCGCGCGGGGTGAGCAGCAGTTCGTCGCCGACGGCCACCTGGCCGGCAAAGGCGGTGCCGGTGACCACCACGCCGGCCCCGGCGACGCTGAACACCCGGTCCACGGCCAGGCGAAAGCCGCCGCGGGTGTTGCGCTGGCGCACCTGGTCCAGGGCCGCGAGCAAGGCGGCACGCAATTCGGGGATGCCCACGCCGCTGGGGCTGGCCACCGGATACAGCGGCGCCCCGGCAAAGGGGCCGGCGGCCAGCAGCGCACTGACGTCCTGACGCACCTCGGCCAGTCGCTCGGCATCCACCCGATCGGCCTTGGTCAGGGCCACCAGCAGCCGGGGAATGCCGAGCAGTTCGAGGATCGCCAGGTGCTCACGGGTCTGCGGCATGACGCCGTCGTCGGCCGCCACCACCAGCAGGGCCAGATCCAGGCCGCTGGCGCCCGCCAGCATGTTGTGCACGAAGCGCTCGTGACCGGGCACGTCGATGAAACCGGTGAGACCGCCGTCGCCCAGATCGGCATAGACATAGCCCAGGTCGATGGTGATGCCGCGTGCCTGCTCTTCGCGGCGGCGGTCACCGGCGACCCCGGTGAGGGCCTGGATCAGGGCGGTCTTGCCATGGTCGATGTGGCCGGCGGTGCCGATGATCATGGGCACGGTACCAGGCGGATGAACAGGGACGTCATGGCGGCTCCAGGCGGCGGACTGGCGCTCAGGGTAGCGGCGCCCCGCGTGATCGCCTAGCCGTGACGCTCGCGCAAGAAGGCCACGAAGGCCCGCAGCGGGGCCGGCAGCTGGCGGCGATCCGCATAGTAGAGCCGCGGACCGGGAAAGGACGTGGACCAGTCCGCCAGCACTTCCACCAGGCGACCGTCGGCCAGGGGCTCGGCCAGATAGTCGGCGAAGGAATAGATCAGGCCGACGCCGTCGAGGGCGGCCTGCAGCTCCAGATCGAGCGCCGAGGCCAGCAGGCGACTGCCCGGCGTGACGTTGCGGACCTCGCTGCCGCGCTCGAAGCTCCACTGCGCCACCAGGCCGCTGGCGAAGCGATGCCCGATGCAGGAATGCCGGACCAGGTCGGCGGGGTGTGCCGGTACGCCGTGCCGTTCCAGGTAGGCAGGGGTTCCGGCCACGGCGAATCTCTGGGTGACCGGGCCCAGTCGCACGCTGATCATGTCCGCCTCCAGGTGCTCGTCGTAGCGCACCCCGGCATCGAAACCCGCGGCGAGCACGTCGATCAGCCGGTCCTCGGCCACCACCTCCAGGCGAATGCCCGGATGCCGGGCCAGGAAAGGGCCGATCAGCGGCGGCAGCAGCACGCGGGCGACGATGGTGGGCACATTGAGCCTCAGGCTCCCCACCGGACTCTCACCCTCGGCATTGATGGCGTCCAGCGCGCCGCGCACCTCGCGCAGCGCGGGGGTGAGGCGTTCCAGCAGACGCTGGCCGGCCGCGCTGGGCGTCACGCTGCGGGTGGTGCGGTGCAGCAGCCGGACATCCAGTTCCCGCTCCAGCCGCCGCACGGCATCACTCAGGGAAGAGGCCGCCACGCCGCGCACATAGGCGGCGCCACGAAAGCTGCGGGCCTCGGCCACGGCGGCGAAGGCCGCCAGGTCATCCAGATTCAAGGCGCCTCCATTGTACGGCTGAGCGAACAGGTCGTTGTGTCGAGACCGGATTATCGCACAGCGTCATCCTGGCTAGAGTGAAGCCTCATTCACCTGACGAGGAATCCCTCATGCAACAGCGTCGCTTGGGCCAGCAGGGCCCCCTGGTATCGAGCCTTGGTCTGGGCTGCATGGGCATGTCCGATCTCTATGGCAGCGCCGACCGAGGCGAGGCCATCGCCACCGTCCAGGCCGCCCTCGAACGCGGCGTCACCCTGTTCGACACCGGTGACTTCTATGGCATGGGCCACAACGAACTGCTCCTGGGCGAAGCCCTGCGCGGTCGGCGCGACCAGGCGCTGATCAGCGTCAAGTTCGGCGCCCTGCGCGGTCCGGGCGGCGAGTGGCTGGGCTACGACACCCGGCCGGCGGCGATCAAGAATTTCGTCGCCTACAGCCTCAAGCGCCTGGGTGTGGATCACATCGACATCTATCGCCCGGCACGGCTGGATCGCCAGGTGCCCATCGAGGACACCATGGGCGCCCTCGCCGAGCTGGTGCAGGCCGGCTACATCCGCCATATCGGCCTTTCCGAGGTGGGCGCCCAGACCCTGCGGCGGGCCGCCGCGGTGCATCCGGTCTGCGACCTGCAGATCGAGTATTCGCTGGTCTCGCGCGGCATCGAGGCGGAGATCCTGCCAACCTGCCGCGACCTGGGCATCGGCATCACCGCCTATGGCGTGCTCTCCCGTGGCCTGCTCAGCGGTCACTGGCGCCAACCCTCGGGCAGCGGCGACTTCCGCGCTCATAGTCCGCGCTTCCAGCCGGGCAACGTGGAGAAAAACCTGGCGCTGGTGGAAGGCCTGAAGCAGTTCGCCGAACACCGGGGCACCACCCCGGCCCGGCTGGCGGTGGCCTGGGTCGCCGCCCAGGGCGACGACATCGTGCCACTGGTCGGTGCCCGCCGCCGCGAGCAGCTCGACGAATCCCTCGGCGCGCTGGAGGTGACGCTGAGCGCTGCGGATCGCGCCGAACTGCAACGGCTGCTGCCGCCGGACGCCGTGGCCGGCGATCGCTACGGCGAACACCAGCTCCGCGATCTCGACAGCGAACGCTGAGCCACGCCCTTTAGCAGTGGCCCGCCTTGCGCGGGCCTTTGCGTTTCAGCGTTCGGCCGGACGCTCCTGCATCAGCACCCAGGGCGCCACCACCACCGCCCACAGGGGCACCTCGGGCGCCTCCAGTCGGCGCCGCGCGCGGTCTTCGTCGACCTTGGCCAGTCGGCCCTGCTGCAGCCACAGACCCACCCGGGCGGCATCGTCCTGGGTCACGGCGATGGCCGCTTCGATCAGGTCCAGCTCGGGTGCCACTTCCAGCAGCACGCCCCGCGCAAAATGCGGTTGCAATTCTTCCCAGCCGATGGCGGCGGTCTGCCCGAGCAGGGTGGCGTAGCGCGTTGCGTGATCGGTCATGGTGCGGGCCTCGCGAAAAGGGCGGATTCTACCGTTGCCCTCCCCGCTTGCCGAGCGCCCGGACGCACGGGCCACAGATCCGACAAGTTGTCGTCGCCAGCTTTCCAAGACGAACAGACGGTGATTAAACTGCGCGGCGCGTCATAAAGAACAAAATCGGCACATTTTCGCTTCCAACTGCCTCATTAATAAAAGCATTCCGAGTGGAGCACTCATGAAAAAGGCAACTCTGCGTTTCTCCCGCCTGGTCGCGGCCCTGGCCCTGGCCGGCATGGCCAGCCACACCCTGGCAGCCGACACCCTGAAGATCGGTCTGGCCGGCCCCAAGACCGGTCCGGTCGCCCAGTACGGTGACATGGAGTTCATTGGTGCCCAGATGGCCATCGAGCAGATCAACAAGGCCGGCGGCGTCAAGGGCAAGCAGCTCGAAGGCGTGATCTACGATGACGCCTGCGATCCCAAGCAGGCCGTGGCGGTTGCCAACAAGATCGTCAACGATGGCGTCAAGTTCGTCGTCGGCCACCTCTGCTCCAGCTCCACCCAGCCCGCCTCCGACATCTATGAGGACGAAGGCATCCTGATGGTGACCCCGGCGGCCACCAGCCCCGACATCACCAACCGTGGCTACAAGCTGATCTTCCGTACCATCGGCCTGGACAACATGCAGGGCCCGACCGCCGGCAAGTTCATCGTCGAGCACGTCAAGCCGAAGATAGTCGCGGTCATCCACGACAAGCAGCAGTACGGCGAAGGCATCGCCACCGCGGTGAAGCAGACCCTGGACAAGGCCGGCGTCAAGGTCGCCGTGTTCGAGGGCATCAACTCCGGCGACAAGGATTTCTCCTCGCTGATCGCCAAGCTCAAGCAGGCCAACGTCGACTTCGTCTACTACGGCGGCTACCACCCCGAGCTGGGCCTGATCCTGCGTCAGGCGGCCGAGAAGGGCCTGACCGCCAAGTTCATGGGTCCGGAAGGCGTGGGCAACAGCTCCATCTCCGCCATCGCCGGCAAGGCCTCCGAAGGCCTGCTGGTCACCCTGCCGCGCTCCTTCGACCAGGATCCCAAGAACCAGGCCCTGGTGCAGGCGTTCAAGGACAAGAAGCAGGATGCGAGCGGTCCCTTCGTGTTCCCCTCCTACGCCGCCGTGCAGGTCATCGCCGAAGGCATCGAGAAGGCGGGCGACGAGAAGCCCGAGGACGTGGCCAAGGCACTGCGCAGCAACACCTTCAACACCCCCACCGGTGAGTTGGCGTTCGACGAGAAAGGCGACCTGAAGAACTTCGAGTTCGTGGTCTACGAATGGCACGCCGACGGCACCAAGACTGAAGCCAAGTAAGCCCTGCCTGTAACACCGGAGCCCACCGCCAACGGCGGTGGGCTTCGTTTATCCGCCTCCATCCGAGGCCTGGGACCCGCACCAGAAGTGCACCAAGGTCCCCTGGAGACACCCATGCCCGAGTTCTACCACTACCTGCAACAGCTGGTGAACGGCCTTACGGTCGGCAGCACCTATGCGCTGATCGCCATCGGCTACACCATGGTCTACGGCATCATCGGCATGATCAACTTCGCCCATGGCGAGGTGTACATGATCGGCTCCTACGTGGCCTTCATCGCCATCGCCGGCCTGGCCATGCTGGGTATCCACAGCCTGCCCATCGTCATGCTCGCCGCCTTTGGCGCCAGCATCATCATCGCCAGTGCCTACGGCTACAGCATCGAACGCATCGCCTATCGCCCCTTGCGTGGCGGTAACCGGCTGATCCCGCTGATCTCGGCGATCGGCATGTCGATCTTCCTGCAGAACTGGGTGCTGCTGGCCCAGGATTCCAAGGACAAGTCGATCCCCAACCTGCTGCCGGGCAACTTCATCATCGGCACCGACGCCATGAACGGCGTGGTGATCTCCTATGTGCAGGTGCTGATCTTCATCGTCACCCTGCTCACCATGTTCGGCCTTACCTGGTTCATCTCCCGCTCCCGCCTGGGCCGCGCCTGCCGCGCCTGCGCAGAGGACATCAAGATGGCCAACCTGCTGGGCATCAACACCAACGGCATCATCGCCCTGACCTTCGTCATCGGTGCGACCCTCGCCGCAGTGGCCGCGGTGCTGCTGGGTATCCAGTACGGCGTGATCAACCCCAGTCTGGGCTTCCTGGCCGGCATCAAGGCCTTCACCGCCGCCGTGCTCGGCGGCATCGGCAGCATCCCCGGCGCCATGCTTGGCGGCCTGGTGCTGGGCGTGGCCGAGGCCTTTGGCGCCGACGTCTTCGGTGACCAGTACAAGGACGTGGTGGCCTTCAGCCTGCTGGTGCTGGTGCTGCTGTTCCGCCCCACCGGCATCCTCGGTCGCCCGGAGGTGGAAAAGGTATGAGTGCCCGTCTGCGAACCGCCTTCTTCAGCGCCCTGCTGGTGCTGGCCGTCGCCTATCCCATCCTCGGCCTCAAGCTGGAGACGGTGGGCGTCAACCTCGAAGTGCACGGCGCCCCGCCGCGCACCCTCTGGATCGTGGCCCTGGCCGCGGTACTGATGTTCGTCTGGCAACTGGTGCGTGACCCGCTCACCGCCGGCTGGCGCCGCGGTGGCGGCCTGCACCTGCCGGCCACCGGCCTGGGCACCAAGCTCACCGAACCCAAGACCCAGCGCTGGGTGATCCTCGGCCTGGTACTGATCGCCCTGGTGTGGCCCTTCTACGGCTCGCGCGGCGCGGTGGACATCGCCACCCTGATCCTCATCTACGTGATGCTCGGCCTCGGCCTGAACATCGTGGTGGGGCTGGCCGGTCTGCTCGACCTGGGCTACGTCGGCTTCTATGCCGTCGGCGCCTACACCTACGCCATGCTCTCCCACTACTACGGCCTGGGCTTCTGGGTCTGCCTGCCGCTGGCGGGGCTGATGGCGGCGCTGTTCGGCTTCCTGCTCGGCTTCCCGGTGCTGCGCCTGCGCGGCGACTACCTGGCCATCGTCACCCTGGGCTTCGGCGAGATCATCCGCATCCTCTTGCGCAACCTCACCCAGTGGACCGGCGGCCCCAACGGCATCAGCGGCATCGAAAAACCGACCCTGTTCGGCCTGACCTTCGAACGCCGGGCCCCGGAGGGCATGACGCCCTTCCACGAGTATTTCGGCATCCCCTACAACTCCGAATACAAGGTGATCTTCCTCTACCTGATCGCCCTGCTGCTGGTGCTGCTGACCCTGTTCGTGATCAACCGCCTCCTGCGCATGCCCATCGGCCGCGCCTGGGAAGCCCTGCGCGAAGACGAGATCGCCTGCCGCGCCCTGGGGCTGAATCCCACGCTGATCAAGCTCTCGGCCTTTACCCTGGGCGCCTGCTTCGCCGGTTTCGCCGGCAGCTTCTTCGCCGCGCGCCAGGGCCTGGTGTCGCCGGAATCCTTCACCTTCATCGAATCGGCCATCATCCTGGCCATCGTGGTGCTGGGCGGCATGGGCTCCCAGCTCGGCGTGATCCTCGCGGCCATCGTGATGATCCTGCTGCCGGAGCTGATGCGCGAATTCAGCGAATACCGCATGTTGATGTTCGGCCTGCTGATGGTCGTGATGATGATCTGGCGTCCGCAAGGCCTGCTCCCGATGCAACGCCCGCACCTGGAGTTGCGCAAATGAGCCAAGCCCTTCTCGATGTCTCCGGCCTGTCCATGAGGTTCGGCGGCCTGCTGGCCGTCAACGGCGTCAACATCCGCGTGGAACAGGGCCAGGTGGTCTCGCTGATCGGTCCCAACGGCGCCGGCAAGACCACGGTGTTCAACTGCCTGACCGGCTTCTACCGACCCAGCGGCGGCGAGATCCTGCTCAATGGCGAAGCCATCCAGGGGTTGCCCGGGCACAAGATCGCCCGCAAGGGCGTGGTGCGCACCTTCCAGAACGTCCGCCTGTTCAAGGAAATGACCGCGGTGGAAAACCTGCTGGTGGCGCAGCACCGCCACCTCAACACCGGCTTCCTGGCCGGGCTGTTCAAGACCCCGGCCTTTCGCAAGAGCGAAGCCGAAGCCATGGACTACGCGCGCTTCTGGCTGGAGCAGGTCAATCTCACCGAATTCGCCAACCGCAACGCCGGCAACCTCGCCTACGGCCAGCAGCGCCGCCTGGAAATCGCTCGCTGCATGATGACCCGCCCGCAGATCCTCATGCTCGACGAGCCGGCCGCCGGTCTCAACCCGCGCGAAACCGAGGACCTCAAGGCGCTCATCGCCCTGCTGCGCGCCGAGCACGGCGTGACCGTGCTCCTGATCGAGCACGACATGCACCTGGTGATGAGCATTTCCGACCACATCGTGGTGATCAACCAGGGCACCCCCCTGGCCGACGGGACGCCGGAGCAGATCCGCAACAATCCCGACGTGATCAAGGCCTACCTGGGCGAATCCTGATGGAGACCACCATGCTGCAGTTCGACAACGTCTCCACCTTCTACGGCAAGATCCAGGCGCTGCATGGCGTCAGCGTGCAGGTGAACCGGGGCGAGATCGTCACCCTGATCGGCGCCAACGGGGCCGGCAAGTCCACCCTGCTGATGACCCTTTGCGGCTCCCCGCGCGCCCACAGCGGCAGCATCCGCTACGAAGGCGAGGAACTGGTCGGCCAGGAAACCGCGCAGATCATGCGCAAGGGCATCGCCGTGGTGCCGGAAGGCCGCCGGGTGTTCGCCCGCCTGACCGTGGAAGAGAACCTGGCCATGGGCGGCTTCTTCACCGACAAGCCCGCCTACGACCGCCAGCTGGAGAAGGTCCTCGGTCTCTTCCCACGCCTCAAGGAGCGCTATGCCCAGCGCGCCGGCACCATGTCCGGCGGCGAGCAGCAGATGCTCGCCATCGGCCGGGCGATGATGAGCGAGCCGCGCCTGCTGCTGCTCGACGAGCCGTCGCTGGGCCTGGCGCCCATCATCATCCAGCAGATCTTCGAGATCATTGAGCAACTGCGCCAGGACGGGGTGACGGTGTTCCTGGTCGAGCAGAACGCCAACCAGGCGCTCAAGCTGGCCGACCGCGGCTACGTGCTGGAGAACGGCCGCATCGTCATGCAGGACAGCGGCGCCGAGCTGCTGGCCAACCCGGACGTGCGCAAGGCCTATCTGGGCGGCTGAGTCACACCGTCGCCACCTCACATGCCTTGACCTCGGCGCCGTTGGGTTGAGCGCAGCGAAGCCCAACAGCACCGTAGCGTGGAAAACGGCGCAGCCTTTTCCACTGGGGCTTCATCGCGAAGGGTGCCCTCACCCCAGCCCTCTCCCGCAGGAAGAGGGGGCTATCCGTGCGCCACGCAGGTTGGGTTGAGACGGCTCCATCGTCGAAGCCCAACAGCAACGTAGCGTGGAAAACGGCGCAGCCTTTTCCACTGGGGCTTCATCGCGAAGGGTGCCCTCACCCCAGCCCTCTCCCGCAGGGAGAGGGGGCTATCCGTGCGCCACGTAGGTTGGGTTGAGACGGCTCCATCGTCGAAGCCCAACAGCACCGTAGCGTGGAAAACGGCGCAGCCTTTGCCACTGGGGCTTCATCGCGAAGGGTGCCCTCACCGCAGCCCTCTCCCGCAGGGAGAGGGGGCTATCCGTGCGCCACGTAGGTTGGGTTGAGACGGCTCCATCGTCGAAGCCCAACAGCACCGTAGCGTGGAAAACGGCGCAGCCTTTTCCACTGGGGCTTCATCGCGAAGGTTGCCCTCACCCCAGCCCTCTCCCGCGGGTAGAAGGGGCTATCCGCACCCGCGTTCAGCTCATCGGCTCCACTACCCCAACGCCTCCAGGCGCTGCCGACTGCGCTCGAACCAGTCGCTCAGGGCTTCCGCCACCACGCGCGTTCGCTTGGGCAGGCCACCCTGGTAGGGATGCACCAGAAACAGCGGCTGGCTGGGGGTGCGCCATTCCCCAAGCAGCCAGACCAGGGCGCCACTGGCCAGCTCTTCGTGCACCATGAATGAGGGCAGCCGGGCGATGCCCTGCCCGGCCAGGGCGGCCTGCTTGAGCAGGCTGTAGTGGTTGCAGGCCAGACTGGGAGCTACCTGGACACGATCGAGTCGATGCTCGCGGTGATAGAGCCAGACCTCTCCCTCGGCATAGTGGCTGTTGACCAGGCAGCGGTGACCGAGCAGCTCCTCGGGCGCCTGGGGGACCTCGTGCCCGGCCAGATAGGCGGGTGCCGCGCAGGTCACCTCCTGCATGGCGAACAGCGGTCGCGCGACCAGACGTTCGTCCGGGTCCAGCCGGGCGCGAATCGCCAGGTCGAAACCCTCGGCCACCAGGTCGCGATAGCCGTTGTCCAGCACCAGGTCCAGCTGGATGGCGGGATGGGTGGCGCGACAGGCCAGCAGCACCTCGAAAAAGGTGTAGCCCAGGGACACCGGAACGGTCAGGCGTACCGGCCCGGCTGCCTCCTCCTGCAGGCGGGCCACGCTCTGCAGGGCCCGCTCGCGCTGGCGCACCAGGGCCTGCGCCTCGGGCAGCAGGGCGCGTCCGGCGGGGGTGGGATCGAGACGGCGGGTGGTACGGTGCAGCAGGCGGGTCTCCAGGCGCACCTCCAGCGCCCGGATGCGCTTCGACAGTTGCCCCTTGCTGCAGCCCAGGCGCTCGGCGGCGCGGGTGAAGCTGCCGCTTTCACAGAGGATGGCGAAGGCGGCGAGATCGGCGAAATCGTCCTGCATCGTTTCCTCCGGGAAACACTGGATTGCCATTCAGGTGATTTATCAAGGCAATGCGCCATTCTAGGCTGGAGACTCCTTCCCTTCACGGAGTCGCCTCATGAAAATCATCCTCGTCGGTGCCAGCGGTACCCTGGGCAGCGCCATCGCCGAACGCCTGGGCAGCCGCCACGAGCTGATCCGCGTTGGCCGCCAATCCGGCGATCTGCAGGTCGACATCACCCAGGCGGATTCCATCCGCGCCCTGTTCGCCCAGGTCGGGCGCTTCGACGCCCTGGTCAGCGCGGTGGGTTCGGTGACCTTCGCCCCCTTCACCGAGATGACGCCCGAGGCCTATCAGAAGGGCCTGCAGGACAAGCTGATGGGCCAGGTCAACCTGGTGCTGCTGGGCCAGACCCAGGCGGCCGAGGGTGCCTCCTTTACCCTGACCACCGGCATCCTCAGCGAACAGCCCATCGCCCAGGGCAGCTCGGCGGCCATGGTCAATGCCGCCCTGGAAGGCTTCGTCCGCGGCGCGGCCATCGAGTTGCCGCGGGGTCAGCGGATCAATGCCGTGAGTCCGACGGTGCTGGAGGAATCCCTGGGGCACTACGGCGATTTCTTCCGCGGCTTCAAGGCGGTATCGGGGGCCGAGGCGGCCCTGGCCTACGAACGCAGCGTGGAAGGACGGGAAACCGGCAAGACGTATCGCGTCTGGTAAGTCCTTGAGCTCGCGGCGCTGTCTGAGTAACGTGTGCCCACCTCAGTCGGAGTCCTGCGATGCCAGCGCCGCGTGCCATCTTTCCCCTTGCCCTGCTCGGCCTCCTCGGCGGCTGCAGCCTGTTCCAGAGCGACGACACCCCGCGTGCACCGGGCGGCGAGCGTCTGCAGGGCGATCTGCGCTGGAGCGGTGACCAGCTGCTGTTCCGCCCCTGCCAGGAACAGCGCTTCTTCGACGTCACCGACGCCAACAACACCGCCATCCTGCGCGATGCACACGAACTGGCCGCCGACAGCGGTGCCGCTTCGCTGTTCGCCGACCTGCGCGGCAAGCTCAAGTCCGGCGGCCGCGACGGCGCCCAGGGAGTGTTCGCCGTCACCGACGTCTACCGCGTGCAGTACAGCGGTCCGGGCTGCAGCGATCCCAACTTCAAGCGTACCGCCATGAATGCCGGTGGCCATGGGCCGGACTGGAGCGTCCAGGTCAGCAACCAGGGCATGCTCATCAGTACCGCCGGCCAACAGCGCCGCGCCCTGCCCTTCGTGCAGGAAGAACTGCCCGGCGGCATGCGCGCCCTCTCCACCGAGGCCAATGGCGAAAAAGTCGAGCTGTGGATCAATCCCCGGCGCTGCGTGGACGGCCGGACCGGCACCGTGCAGTCGCTGCAGGCCGAATTGCGCATCAATGGCCAGACCTGGCAGGGCTGCGCCTTCTACGGTGGGGCCGGCAACCCCACCTAACTCGGGCGTTCGCGCGATGCTTAGCGCGATCCCCTTGGCATCTTCCGCTTTACGTTTAGCGTCGCCCGCCCGCAGGGGCTAGTCTAGCGACGGCAAGGCTTCATCCGCTTCGCTTGGCCACCTCCGGGTCGCGCCGGGCCAAGCCACAGGAACGCTCATCCAGCCAGGGTCCAGGCATGCCAACATCTTCCGTGTCCCGCAGCGCCTCACCGCGTCGGCGGGGCCATACCGTCCTCCTGCGGCTGTTCCCGGCGCTCTGCGTGCTGCTCCTCGGCCTCATCGGCCTGGGTTGCTACCTGCTGGTCGACAATGCCGTGCGCCAGGATGCCACCGTCGCCCAGCACACCGAGCGCGCGGTCGGTCGCACCTTTACCCGCCTCGATGAAGAGGTCGCCCGCAACCTGATCGACTACAGCAAATGGGACGAGGCCTTTCGCCGCCTCCATCAGGAACTGGACCCCGACTGGGCCTACGACCAGGGCAACCTCGGCGAATCGCTGTACCGCGTCTATGGCTACGAAGGGGTGCTGGTATTTGACGGCCAGGACCGCCCCCGCTATCGCCTGCTCGCTGGCCAGCTGGTCGATCCCGCTACACCCTGGCTGCAGGGCGATATCGCCGGCCTGCTGGAAGCGGCACGCAGCGCCGACGCCCGCGCCGGCAGCGTGTCCGGGGTACTGACCGTGGCCGGCACGCCGGCACTGGTGGCCGCCGCTGCCATCACCCCGGGCGATCATGCCGGCGTCCGCCCCCAGGAGGCGCCGGCCTCGGTACTGGTCTTCGTCAATGTGCTGAGTCCCGCCCGGCTGGCCGCCCTGAGCGAAGCCAACAACCTGCCGCCGCTGAGCATCACCACCGACCCGGCCGGCAGCCGCGCCAGCTGGCAACTGCCGGGTTCCGGCTATCAGCTGACCTGGCGCCCGCCGCGACCGGGTTTATGGCTGATGCAGCAGACCCTGCCGCTGTTCGGCGGTGGAGTGCTGATCCTGCTGCTGGGGCTGATCTGGCTGTTTCGCCAGGCGCTGCTGTCGATGCGCCAGCTGGATGCCCAATACGATGACCTGCTGGCCAGTCGCAGCGAACTGGCGATTGGCGAGCGGCGTTTCCGCGACATCGCCGAGGCCACCTCGGACTGGCTGTGGGAGGTCGACGCCACCCTGCGCCTGGTCTATGTCTCGGATCGCTTCGCCGAAGTCACCGGGGAAGCCACTGAGCGCTGGCTGGGGCGACCGCTCAACGAACTGCTGACGCCCCATGCCGATACCCTGGCGCACTGGCTCGCCGGCCAGGCGCACGACCGCAAGCCGCGACCTCCGCTGGTCTGTCACTACTTGGACGGCAACGGCCGCGAACGCACCTGTCGGGTCGCCGCCCGGGCCATTCCCGAGGGGGGCTATCGCGGCACCGTCACCGACCTCACCGACGAGATCGAGGCCCTGGCCCAGGTCCAGCATCTGTCCTGGCACGACCCCCTGACCGGCCTGCCCAACCGCCATCGTCTGCACCAGTTTCTCGCCACCCACCTGGAAGGCCCGGAGCCGCGGCCCCTGGCGCTGATCAGTCTGGACCTGGATAGATTCAAGACGGTCAACGACGCCCTCGGCCATGCCGCCGGCGATCAGGTCCTGCAGGAAGCGGCGCAGCGCCTGCGGCAGAACGTGACCGCCACCGACCTGGTGGCGCGCCTGGGCGGCGATGAATTCTGCGTGGTGCTCAGCGGCGATCGCGACCCGGGCACCATCGCCGACCTCTGCCGACGGCTGGTTGAGCAGTTGCGCCAACCCTTCCGCCTCGGCGAGCAGCGGGTCTTCATCGGCAGCAGCCTGGGCGTGGCCCTGGCGCCGCGGGATACCGGCATCCCGGCGGAACTGCTGCGCCTGGCGGATATCGCGCTCTACCAGGCCAAGGCCGCTGGCCGCGGCACCTGGCGCTTCCACGAGCCGGCCATGAACGAGCAGGTGCTGTTGCGCCGGCAGCTGGAGCAGGACCTGCGCCAGGCCCTGCGCGATGACCGCCTCAGCCTCTACTACCAGCCGCGGCGTTGCCTGGCCGATGGCAGCCTGCGTGGCTTCGAGGCGCTGGTGCGCTGGGAGCACCCGACCCAGGGGCTGCTGGAGCCGCTGGACTTCCTGACCCTGGCCGAGGACGCCGGCCTCGGCCAGCGCCTGGGACGCTGGGTGCTGGAAACCGCCTGCCACGATGCCCAGGGCTGGCCGGAACGACTCTCGGTGTCGGTCAACCTGTCGCCGCAGCAATTCCACGCCAACGAAGACCCGGTGCAGACCGTGGCCGAGGCGCTCTACCAGAGCGGCCTGGCGGCGTCGCGGCTGGAGCTGGAGCTCACCGAACGCACCCTGCTGGATCCGGCCGCCGACGTGGCCAACACCCTGGGTGCGCTCAAGGGCCTGGGCGTACGCCTGTGCCTGGACGACTTCGGTTCCGGCCTCTGCTCCCTGGCCTACCTGCGCCGCTATCCGCTGGACGGCATCCGCCTCGATCGCAGCCTCATCGCCCGGCACCATCAGGCGCCGGAAGACAGCGCCCTGGTGCGGGCCATGATCGATCTAGGTCGTTCGCTGGGGCTGAGGGTGACGCTCAAGGGGGTGGAAGACGCCGACCACCTGCGCCAGCTGCAGCACCTGCCGGCGGACGAGATCCAGGGCTTCCATTGCGGCGCGCCCCTGCCGGCCGATCGGCTGGACGCCTGGCTGGACGAGCTGGCGACCGAGTCGCTGAGTTGAAGCGGCAGGGCCGGGCGCCTAGCGCTCGGCCACCATGCTGCCCTCGCCCGCCGCGCCGCGCCGCTGATTGCGGTCGTCGCGGGGAGTGACGCCAAAGAAGTTGCGATAGGCACTGGAGAAATGCGGCCCCGACGAGAAGCCGCAGGACAGGCCGATCTGGATGATCGACTTGCTGGTCTGGGTGAGCATCTTGCGCGCCCGGTTCAGCCGCAGTTCCAGGTAATACTGGCTGGGCACCCGCGCCAGGTATTGCTTGAAGATCCGCTCCAGTTGCCGACGGGAGACGCAGACGTGCTGGGCGATCTCGTCGGTGGTGAGGGGCTCTTCGATGTTGGCTTCCATCAGCATCACCGCCTGGGTCAGCTTGGGATGACTCGACCCCAGCCGATTCTTCAGCGGAATGCGCTGTCGCTCGCTGCCTTCGCGCAGCCGCTCGACGATCAGCTCCTCGGCGATGGTGCCGGCCTGCTCGGCGTCGCGGTCACGGCCGATCATGGCCAGCAGCAGATCGAGGATGGCCAGGCCGCCACAGGCGGTCAGGCGATCGCGGTCCCATTCGTAGAGGTGGTGGGTGGCGATGACCTTGGGGAATTGCTCGCTGAATTCCTCCAGCCAGCGCCAGTGCACGGCGGCGCGATGACCGTCGAGCAGCCCGAGCTGGGCGAGGATGTGCACCCCGGCGGAAAAACCACCCATCACCACCCCGGCCCGGGCGGTCTGGCGCAGGGCCGCGATCAGCGGTGGCGGCAGCGGCGGCGAGGGTTCATCGGCCAGCACGAAGAGCCGATCCAGGCGTTCCAGCTGCCCTTCCCAGTGGCCACCCGGCAGTCGCGGCTGCAACTCGCTGCCGGCCTGCAGAAAGCGCACCTCGTAGGGCGTATCGCTCGAGTGGCGCGAGGCGAGTTCCAGCGCTTCCTCGACCAGGCCCACGGTCAGCGGACGAACGTCGGGCCACAGCAGAAAGGCGATGCGGATGGTCATCTAACGTCTGGCTTCCTGTCGAGAGCGGCGGGGGCAACCGATCCGGGGCCCGCGCGCCATGAAACCCTTGTGGGGTGGCACGCATGGTACGCCGGAGCGCTGCCCCTGTCCCGGCCTTTGCCCCGGGTAGCGGACCGGAGTGCCCTGCGGCCCGCCGGCTGGCGCGATTCTAGCGCCAGCGCAACGGCGGCGGCTTCCAGCCTGGCGACACGTCCTTACAGGACCGCCAAAAAAAAGAAACCGCCCGCTACCGGGACGATAGCGGGCGGTTGCCGAGGCCGCTGGATCAGGCGACGGCCTGGCTCATCTGCTGGTGGGTCCCGACCAGATGCTGCACCACGCCCGGGTCGGCCAGGGTGGAGATGTCGCCGAGCGAGTCGTATTCACCCACGGCGATCTTGCGCAGGATCCGCCGCATGATCTTGCCGGAGCGGGTCTTGGGCAGACCCGGCGCCCACTGGATCACATCGGGCGTGGCGATGGGGCCGATTTCCTTGCGCACCCACTGCTTGAGCTCCTGGCGCAGGGCTTCGTTGCCCTCCTCGCCCTGGTTGAGGGTGACGTAGACATAGATGCCCTGGCCCTTGAGATCGTGGGGCATGCCCACCACCGCGGCCTCGGCCACCTTGGGATGGGCCACCAGGGCGCTCTCGATCTCGGCGGTGCCCATGCGGTGGCCGGAGACGTTGAGCACGTCGTCGACGCGACCAGTGATCCAGTAGTAGCCGTCTTCGTCGCGGCGGGCACCGTCACCGGTGAAGTACATGCCCTTGAAGGTCTTGAAGTAGGTGTCGACGAAGCGGTCGTGGTCGCCATAGATGGAGCGCGACTGGCCCGGCCAGGAATCGAGGATCACCAGGTTGCCTTCCACGGCGCCGTCGAGCAGGTTGCCTTCGTTGTCCACCAGTGCCGGCTGGATGCCGAAGAACGGGCGGGTCGCCGAACCGGGTTTCTGGCCGATGGCGCCCGGCAGCGGGCTGATGAGGATGCCGCCGGTCTCGGTCTGCCACCAGGTGTCGACGATGGGGCAGCGCTCCTGGCCCACGGTCTTGTAGTACCAGTGCCAGGCCTCGGGGTTGATGGGCTCGCCCACCGAACCGAGCAGGCGCAGGCTGCTGCCGTCGACGCCGCGCATGGCCGCATCGCCCTGGGCCATCATGGCGCGGATGGCGGTGGGCGCGGTGTAGAGGACGTTGACCTGGTGCTTGTCCACCACCTGGCCCATGCGGGTGACGTCCGGGTAGTTGGGCACGCCTTCGAACAGCAGGGTGGTGGCGCCGTTGGCCAGGGGGCCGTAGACGATGTAGCTGTGGCCGGTGATCCAGCCGACGTCGGCGGTGCACCAGTAGACCTCGCCGGGACGATAGTCGAAGACCCGCTCGTGAGTCAGGGCGGCATAGGTCAGGTAGCCGCCGGTGGTGTGCAGGATGCCCTTGGGCTTGCCGGTGGAACCGGAGGTATAGAGGATGAACAGCGGCGCCTCGGCGGACATCTCCTTGGGCTCGCAGTGCTCCGGGGCCACCGAGGTAATGTCTTCGTACCAGACGTCACGGTGGCGGTGCCAGGCGATGTCAGCGCCGGTGCGCTTGCAGACGATCACCTTGTGCACCGAATGGGTGGCCGGATTGGTCAGGGCCTCGTCGACGTTGGCCTTGAGCGGGATCTTGCGCCCGCCGCGCACGCCTTCGTCGGCGGTGATCACCAGCTTGGACTGGCAGTCGCTGATGCGGCCGGCCAGGGATTCGGGGGAGAAGCCGCCGAACACCACCGAGTGCACCGCGCCGATGCGGGCGCAGGCCAGCATGGCCACCACGGCCTCGGGAATCATCGGCATGTAGATGGTCACCACGTCGCCGCGGTGGATGTCCTGGCCGCGCAGGGCATTGGCCAGCTGGCAGACCTCGCGATGCAGTTCGCGGTAGGTGATGTGGCGGCTGTCGGCCGGATCGTCGCCTTCCCAGATGATGGCGGTCTGGTCGCCGCGGGTTTCCAGGTGGCGATCCAGGCAGTTGTAGGAGGCGTTCAGGGTGCCATCGGCGAACCACTGGATGTCGACGCGATGATCGTCGAAGGAGGTCTGCTTGACACGGCTGAAGGGCTTGATCCAGTCCAGGCGCTGGGCCTGCTCGCGCCAGAAGCCGTCGGGGTTGAGGATGGACTGCTGGTACAGCCGGCGATAGGTGACTTCATCGGTCAGGGTCCGGGAAGCGACTTCCGCGCGGACCGGATAAAAGGCGGCACTCATGGGACGATCTCCTCGGCGGGAAACTGTTGTTCTTGTTGCCTTCAGTTGTACGGCGCGCACCGGTTTCGGACCATTCGACCATGGTCGGACGGGGCGCCGGGAGCTGACCGGCGGGTCTGTTACCCTTGCCCTTTCGTGACTTTCTTTCCCCAAGGAGCGCCCCATGGCCGATCTCGCCCACTCCCATTGCGTCCCCTGCCGCTCCAGCGAGCCGGCCCTGAGCGCGGCCGCCAGCAGCGAATTGCTCAAGGCCGTCCCCGGCTGGACGCTGGTGGAACGCGCGGGGATTGCGCGGCTGGAACGCCGCTATGCCTTCGGCAACTTCCTCGAGGCCCTGGACTTCACCAACCGCGTCGGCCGCGAAGCCCAGGACGAGGACCATCATCCCGCCCTGCTCACCGAATGGGGCGCGGTGACGGTGAGCTGGTGGACGCACAACATCGGCGGTCTGCACCGCAACGACTTCATCATGGCCGCCCGTACCGATTCGGTCGCCCTGGCGGCCAACGTCTGACCATCGGAGCGCCGGACCCTGTGCTAGTCGCAGGCGGCGGTCAGTCCCTCGGCATGGACGAAGCACAGCTTGTTGCCCTCCGGGTCCCGGCAATAGGCGGCGTAGAAGTCCGCGCCATAGCCTGGTCGCACCCCTGGGGCGCCTTCGTCGTTGCCGCCCAGTTGCAGGGCGCGGTGCCAGGCCGCCGTCACCGCTGCCGGCGAGGGCGCGGCAAAGCTCACCTGGACGCCATTGCCCCAGGAGGCCGGCAGGCCGTTGAACGGCAGTTGCACATAGAATTGCGGCCACGCCCGCCCCGGGCGCTGCCAGCCGCAGCCGGGCGGGCCGCCATCGTCTTCCGCCGGCATGCGTACCAGGCCGAGTTCGTGCAGGACGCTGTCGTAGAATTCAATCAGGCGCTCCAGATCGCGCGCGCCTAGCTGTACATGGCTGAACATGGACGCTCTCTCGCTGGCAGGGGTCATCAAGCCACGTTAGACCAGTCCGCCGCGCCTGCCTATCGGCTCGACAAGCCCGGCGCGGACGGTTAGCGTGGCGGCCTTCGCCTCTGACGACTTGCCCATGAATCTGCGCAACCTCCCCCGCCTGACCAAGATCGGCCTGGTCTTCTTCATCCTTGGCCTGCTGGGCGTGGCCTTCTCCCTCTATGGCCTCTACCAGGGTCCGCGCCCCACCGAACCCGGTGCCATGCGCAGCCTGCTGTTCGCGGCGGGGTTGCAGCTGACCGGCTACGTGCTGCTCAACCGCAACCGCTTCCGCATGCTGTCCGGCCGCCGCAAGGACTGACCATGACCCTCCAGTGGAGCTGCCGCGCCGCGCCAGCGCTGACCACCGCCGAACTCTATGCCGCCCTGGTGCTGCGCGCCCGGGTGTTCGTGGTGGAGCAGCAGTGCATCTATCCCGACGCCGATGGCCTGGATCTGGCAGCGGATGTCTGGCACCTGTTCGGCTGGCGTGACGACCAGTTGCACGCCTACCTGCGCCTGCTCGGGGCGGTACGCGAGGACGTGGTGATCGGCCGGGTGATCGTCGCCCCCGAGGGCCGCGGCAGCGGCCTGGGGCACCTGCTGCTGGCGCAAGCCCTGCGCGTCTGCGCCGAGCGCTGGCCCGGGCGCTCGCTGTTTCTCTCCGCCCAGGCTCATCTGCAGGCCTACTATGGCCGCTATGGCTTCACGCCCTGCTCAGCGGTGTACGACGAGGACGGAATTCCCCATATCGACATGCGTCGCCTGGCGGACTAGCGTCGGCGGCGCAGCGGATCGAGCAGCGGCTTGAGGCCGTTGTGGTCGATCTCCTGCATCAGCGCCAGCAACCGGCCCAGCTCGCCAGGTGGAAAGCCGCTGCGGGCGAACCAGTTGAGGTAGTGGCCCGGCAGGTCGGCCAGCAGGCGGCCGGCGTACTTGCCATAGGGCATGGTCCAGGTCACCAGGGCGTCCAGATCCGCGGGTTGCATCGCTTGTCTCCTCTACACGGCCTGGCGATTATGCCATGCCGTCAGGGGTCAACCATCGGCCGCGGGGAGCACCAGCCCGCCGCGACGATCCCAGCTACACCAGGTCTGCAGAGGATTTCAGCATGAGCAATGTTACCCGGCCACTGGCCGCCGTTACCGGTGCCTCCAGCGGCATCGGCTTTGAACTGGCCAAGCAGCTGGCCCGCCATGGCCATGACCTGCTACTGGTTTCCCGCGGCGACGGCCTCGACGCCGCCGAGCGCGAATTGCGCGCCCTGGGGGTCAAGGTCTGGAGTCATGCGGCCGACCTGCGCACCGCCGTGGGCGTGGAAGAAACCTTCAGATTCCTGCGCCGCCAGGGGCGGCCGCTGGACGTCGTGGTGCTCAATGCCGGGGTCGGCCTGGGCGGCGCCTTCGTCGGCCAGACGCGGCTGGAAGACGAGATGGCGCTGATCCAGCTCAATGTGATGGCTACCGTGCACCTGGCCAAGCTGGTATTGCCGGAGATGGTCGCCGCCGGCCGTGGCCGGATGCTCTTCACGTCGTCCATCTCGGCCACGGCGCCGATTCCCTTCGAGGCCGTCTATGGCGCCTCCAAGGCCTTCATCAACGCCTTCGCCTTCGCCCTGCGCAACGAACTCAAGGACAGTGGCGTGACCCTCACGGTGCTCATGCCCGGTCAGACCGACACCAACTTCTTCCACCGCGCCGGCGAGGACGACACCAGCGTCGGCGCCGGGCCCAAGAACGATCCGGCGCAGGTGGCCGCCCAGGGCTATGCCGCCCTGATGCAGGGCCTCGACCATGTCTATGGCGGCGGCCCCGAAGTCCAGCACGAGGGCGAGGTGCTCAATCGGGTGGAAAGCGAGGCGCAGAAAGCCGAGCGCCATCGCGCCTGGTCGGAGCCGGGATCGGCGGAAAAGGACTAGCGGCCCTTGCGCCGGGGCGCCGGCAGGCGCAGGCGGCGACGTCAGGCGAGGGGTCATGACCAAGACCCTGCCTGACATCCGGCTGGCCGGCTCTAGTTGACCGGCGTGGCCCCGGGCGAGCCGCACTTGGCGAACTTGCCCTTGGCGTCCTTGCATTGCGCGGCCTTGGTCTTGGTCGTGTCGCATTTGACGAACTTGCCGTGGGCATCTCGGCAGGGCGCCGCCTGGACACTGGCGGCTGCGAAGAGGGTCAGGGCTACCGCGGCGAACAGGGCTTTGAGCATGGCGATCACCTCCAGGGGCCGGGAGTGGCCTCTCGAAGCGTAGCCTGCGCACGTGGGGTCTGCCATGGGGTTTGAAAGCTGCAGATCATCCCGGCGAGATTGAACGCTCAGGCAAGGGTCGGCCGTCGATCACTCGTCACTTGGCCAAGGATATTCAGGCTGGCGGAATACCCTCTGCCCTTGGAATGACACTGGTAACGGCTAGCGGAGCGTTTCGCCATCGGTAGCTAGCACGCTCTGGCGGTATTGGCCTCGTTGTTCCAGGAATCACTCTTGAGAACATTGCCAAAGCACCACTGGACCGAGTTATTCAGGCAAATGGATAGGGTCCAGGAAAGTCGCCTACGGGATACCAGTGGGTAATGAGGCCGGCATCGGTCCACTGGTGCAGCAGGATGGCCGGCGGCTCAACGTAGGACGCTTCGCTGGCCTGGGGATCCAGACGTAGTGCTATTGCGGTGGTGGTACTAGGCGCGGTACATAGCAGGGTGCCCGCAAAACGCAGGGTCATAAAGCGATGAATGTGCCCGCACAGGATTCGCTCGACGCTGGGGTAGTCGCTTACTACGTGCCCAAGGCGGTCGCCATTGAGACACCTGTAGGCATCGATATAAGGAATGCCGCTATCGAACGGCGGTTGGTGCATGAATATCAGGGTGGGTGTTTCTGGCGCTTCGTCTAGCCGCTGGCGTAGCCAGGCCGCGTGGCTTTCGGTCATGTCACCATGGTGGTCATTCGCCACACTGATGTCCAACGCGATGATTCGCAACGGCCACGCAGGATCGGCGTAGACAGCGCTCCAATCCAGCGTATCGTCGCTGGGGCAGTGGTCTGCAAAATAACGAGCCATTACCTGGCGGTCATCGTGGTTGCCCGGCAGCATCAATACCGGTGTCGTCAAAGGCTCCAATATCTGTTGTGCCTTGTCATAGGCTGCTGGGCTTCCGCAATCGACCAGATCCCCGCTGAATAGAATCACATCCGGTTTGGGCTGCAATTCAAGCAGCGTACGGACGGCTGCTTCAAGCATGGCATTGGCGTCCACTTGATTCTGGTAAAGCTGGCCCTCAGGCCTTACATGCGTGTCGGAAAACTGAGCTATCAGCATAAGACCCTCACCCATTCCTGAAGACCGCTACTACCGCGCGCCACAGCGCAACCCGCTATCCCGTGCGGCAGCCCTCATAAGTCCGCTTTTAGCAGCAATAGTGGTGCCAAATGCGAAAGGCTCTGCCAGTGTTAACCCGAAAAGAGGGAAACCGTTGCGCACAGCGTTCACGGGAGAGAGCCAATCGCGCCGGGATAGTCATCCCACCGCTTCAAGAGTCTCCCGCGCTTTCTCCCTACCGCACGCTCACTGTACTGCTCGATCTCCCGCCTACTGATCCTCACGCACAGCTTGAACAGACGCCAAGATGCCCGTTCGCCAATCACCGTGAGAACGACCATGCGCACCCTGGGCCTGCTGGGCGGCATGAGCTGGGAGAGTTCGGCTCACTACTATCGCATCCTCAATGAAGAGGTCCGGCGCCGGCTGGGTGGCAGTCATTCGGCGGCCTGCCTGCTGCTGTCGGTGGATTTCGCCGAGATCGCCGCGCTGCAGCATGCCGGCGACTGGACGGCGCTGGGTCAGCGCCTGCAGGACCACGCGCGGCAACTGGCCGCCGGTGGTGCCGAGGCGCTGGTGCTCTGCACCAACACCATGCACTGCCTGACGGCGGAGATCGAGGCGGCCACGACCTTGCCGCTGCTGCACATCGCCGACCCCACGGGTGCGGCGATCCGCGCCCGGGGCCTGCGGACCATCGGCCTGCTGGGCACCGCCTTCACCATGGAGCAGGCCTTCTATCGCGAGCGGCTGACCAACCGCTTCGGCCTGGAAGTGGTGGTGCCTGATGAAGCCGCGCGCCAGATCGTGCACCGCATCATCTATGACGAGCTGGTACGTGGCGAGGTGCGCCCCGAGTCGCGGGCAGCCTATCGCGCGATCATCGCCGAGCTGGTCGCCCAGGGCGCCGAGGGCATCGTGCTCGGCTGCACCGAGATCATGCTGCTGGTGGACCAGGGCGACAGCGCGGTGCCGCTGTTCGACACCACGCGACTGCATGCCCTGGCCGCCGTGGACTGGGCCCTGGACGAGACCCAGGGCTAGCCCTGCAGCCGCTGCGCCACCTCGGCCAGCAGCGGGCGCGCATCGAGTGCGGGCTGCTGGCACTGCGCGGCCAGGGCCGCCAGCGCCGGATCCACGGGCTCGCTGCAACGCGTCAGCCACTCCTCCAGCAGGATGCCGAAGGCGCGACTTTCGAAGCGTTGCAGCCGCGCGGCCTGCGCCCGGTCCTCGGGCAGCAGCGAGGCGCCGCCGAAATCACCCAGCAGGCAGCGCGCGCCACCGTCCCAGAGGATGTTGTGGGCATAGAAGTCGCCGTGGACCAGGCCATGCCCGTGCAGGTGCGCCAGGGCGCTGGCCATGCCGCCCGCCATGGTGCGCACGGCGCTGGCGGTAAAGCGGGTGTCTTCCGGATAGACGTCACGGCTGCAGGTGGTGAAGCTCGGCGGACCGGCCAGGTTGCCGAAGGCCGGCTCCACCAGCTCCAGCACCAGGCCACTGCGCTGCTCGGGATGCTCGGCCAGATCACCGAGGGCGCCGATCAGCCAGGGATGGGTGCCGGCACTGAGGCTGGCGGCGCTTTCGCTTTCCGGGGTGCCATCGCTGGTCATGCTGCCCTTGAACAGCTTGACGGCGACCTCGCGCGGCCCCGTGGGCGACTGCCAGCGCGCCTGGTGGATGATGCCGGAGGCGCCCTCCCCCAGCCGCTCGCCCAGCACCAGGTCGCTCCAGGCGATGCGTTGTTGCCGCGCCGCCTGGGTGCGCACCGCGCGCTCGCGCTCGGCCCCCAGGGGATTGTCGCCATAGGCCAACCAGGTCAGCCGCGGCAGGTCGAGGATGGCCGGGGGCAGCGCCGCGAAGCGATTCGCCGACAGCCGCAGCAGTTCCAGCTGGTGCAGGTCGGCCATGGACGGCGGCAGGCTCTGCAACTGGTTGCCGGCCAGCATCAGTTTCTGCAAGGCGGGGCGTTCACCCAGGGCGGCGGGCAGCTCGGCGATGCGGTTGTCGGTGAGGATCAGCCAGCGCAGGCGCGGCGGCAGGGCCGCAGCGCTCACCCGCTCCAGCTGGCAGGCCTTGAAGCCGATCATTTCCAGGTTGGGTAGCGTGCCGAGCACCTCGGGCAATTCGGTGAAGGGATTGCCCGAGCAGAAGAGAATGCGTAAGCGGTGCAGCCGGCCCAGGTCGGCGGGCAGGCGGGTCAGCCGATTGCCCGACAGGTCGAGGATTTCCAGGCTGTCGGCCAGGCCATAGATCTCTTCGGGGAATTCGCTCAGGTCAGCGCGCAGGGTCAGGCGCGTGGCCCCGGCCAGTTCGCCGGCACGCAGCCGGGCAAGGGTATCCGTCATGGGGAAGCGACTCTCACTGTCTTGAAAACCCGGCACCCGCCGGTGATGGCGCGGACGTTAGCACGCCGGGCCGCTAGCTGCGGCCCTCGTGCGCCAGAATGCGCGCCACTGCCTCTTGCAGCGTGCCGGCGGTCACCGCGGGCGGCGCCAGGGGGTTGGCCACCTGCTCGGCCTGCCGCTGCAGCAGGGCACCCTTGCAGCCGGCCGCCTGGGCGCCGGCGATGTCCCAGGCATGGACGGCGACCAGCCACAGCTGTTCGGCCGGCTGATCCAGGCTGGCGGCGGCCTGGCGATAGGCCGCCGTGGCGGGCTTGCTGGCACCGGCGTCCTCGGCCGAGAGGATGCCGGCGAAGGCATCGCTCAGGTCGGCGTAGGCCAGCTGCGCCTGGGTAGCAGCGCGCGCATTGTTGGAAAAGGCGATGCAGCGCACCCCCTGCGCCCGGGCGAAATCGAGGCCCGCGCGGACATCGGCATGGGCGGGCAGCCGTTTGAGGGCGTCGGCGACGCGCTCTTTGTCGGCGTCGCCAAGCCTTCGTCCGAGTCGTGCAGCGATCATCTCCAGCGCGGCCTGGCCCTGGGCCTCGAAGGGCGCGTGCCGGCCACAGAGCTCGGCGGTCATGGCGTTCTGCAGGGTCTGGGCGAACCACAGCAGGCGGCTGCCGGGATCACCGAACAGCTCGGTGAACAGGCCGTCCAGGGCGGACAGGTCGAGCACGGTCTCGTTGATGTCGAACAGGCAGGTGAGGGTCATGATCGCTACTCGGCAGAGGATGTCTGTTCGACCAGGACTCGCGACCGCCGTGCAGCCGCGTTAAGGTTTGCAGGCTTGGCGGTCGAGATGAAGGGGTTAAAGTCTTACGATTTTTAGCCGATACCTCAGTTGATCTGCCTCTTTTTTGCCGCCCCCGCCCGGCTCGGGTGGCGGTAGTTCCTCGCAGAGGGGCCTGCTGCTCTTGCAAGGCTCGTCGACATTTCCGAGATAGCCCGATGGCCGATCCATTACAGCACGAAGATGACCGCCTCAACGCCCTGCACGCCCTGGAGCTGCTCGATTCGTCACCGGCGGAGGAATTCGATCGCCTCTGCGAACTGGTCGCCAGCAGCTTCGCTGTGCCGACCGCGCTGATCAGCCTGGTGGACCGTGATCGTCAGTGGTTCAAGGCCCGCGTTGGCTTCGACCTGGCGCAGATGCCCATCGAGGACGCCTTTTGCGCCCACACCATCCAGGCCGAGGATGGCCGGATGGAGATCAACGATGCCTGCTGCGATACCCGCTTCAGCCACAACCCCCTGGTGATCCACGCACCCCATGTACGCTTCTACGCCGGCTCGGCGCTGGTGACCGAAGGCGGCTACGCCATCGGCAGCCTCTGCATCCTCGACAGCCAGCCGCGCGAACTGACCGCCGCGGAACGCAAGCGCCTGGACGATTTCGCCGCCCAGGTGATGAGGCTCATCGGCCTGCGCCAGCATCTGCGCCGCCGCGATCCGGTCAGCGGCCTGCCCAATCGTCAGCAGTTCCAGGCCGATGTCGCCCGGCTGGCGGACATCCAGCCCGACGAGGGGCGTCTGCTGGTGCTGGTGGATCCGCTGGAGACCCACTGGAAGGAGCAACTGATCCTGGCCCAGGGCATGTGGCCCTTCGAGACCTTCCTGCGCAGCCTGGCCCTGCGGCTGTGCGATGCCCTGAAGGACAGGGCCAAGGTCTATCACGTGGACACCAAGAGATTCGCCTTCCTGCTGCCGGAGGACTGCGATTACCCGCCGCTGCTCGACGCGCTCATCGCCCAGCTGCGGATGCCGGTCCAGGCCGACCGCATTCCCATCGACCCGCCGGTCAAGGCCGGTGTGGTGCCCTTCCTGCTCGACTCGGGCGAAGTCCGTGACCTGTTGCGCAAGGCCATGGTGGCGGTAAATCAGGCGACGCTGAGCAGTCGTCACTGGGTCGTCTACGAGCGTCCGCAGGACGAGGCCTTCCAGCGCATCTTCCAGCTGGTCCGGCAGATTCCCGAAGCCTTGGAGCGCGGCGACTTCAGCCTGG
Organism: Pseudomonas sp. PS02302; assembly: GCF_029959585.1. Lineage (NCBI taxonomy): Bacteria > Pseudomonadati > Pseudomonadota > Gammaproteobacteria > Pseudomonadales > Pseudomonadaceae > Pseudomonas > Pseudomonas sp. PS02302. Next base: position 54,828 of record NZ_JASCON010000004.1, on the reverse strand, counting down.
CCTTCCAGCCTCGCCTGGCCCTGCCCGGACGCCGGCTGTGCAGCGCCGAAGCGCTGTTGCGCTGGACCCATCCGCAACTCGGCCCCATCGCTCCCGGCGACTTCATTCCGGCGATCGAGAAGACCGCGCTGATCCACAGCGTCACCCGCTGGGTGATCCGCACCGCCGTCAGCCAGCTGGCACAATGGGACAATCGCTACCAGGGGCGCCTGTCGCTCAACCTGTCGCCACGGGATTTCGACGAGGGTGATCTGGTCGAGCTGCTGCGCGAGACCTGCCGGCGCGAGGGCGTCGACCCACGACGGCTGGAGGTGGAGATCACCGAGGGCGAATGGCTCAGACGCAATCCTGAGGCCATCGCCCAGCTGCACGCGCTGCGCGAGCTGGGCCTGGAGATCGCCATCGACGACTTCGGCAGCGGCTACAGCAACTTCGCCTACCTGTACGAATTGCCGGTCACCAGCGTCAAGCTCGACCGCTCGCTGATCCATGACCTGCCCCAGGACCCCCGCAAGCAGGAGGTGGTCAGGGCGCTGCTGACACTGATCGGCAAGCTCGGTTATCGCAGCGTCGCCGAAGGGATAGAGACAGCGGACGTGCTGGCCTTCCTGCAGGAAGCCGGCTGCGACGAGGTCCAGGGCTATCTGCTGGCCCGCCCCATGGCCCTGCCCGCCTTCGAGGCCTGGTACGCCGAACAGGGTTAAGCCGAACGGATGAGGTTATTAGACTGACAAATTCATTCCAGGCTCTACACTGGTTCAGGTCGTAGTTTCTCCGGAGTGAGGACATGAGGGAGTCAGGTACCGAGTTGTTGGACGTGGTCGGACTGGATACCGGCAACCTGAGCAGTCAAGGCTGTATCGACAAGGTACTGCACGCGCTGCGTACCCATCTGGACATGGACGTGGCCTTCCTGGCCGAATTTCGCCAGCAGGACCGGGTCTTTCGCAATGTCGATGCCGTGCCCGATGCGCCGATCAAGGCCGGCGATGCCCTGCCACTCAGCCAGGGCTATTGTCAGCAGGTGGTCACCGGCCATCTGCCCGAGCTCATCCCCGATACCCGGGCCGTCGGCGCCACCCGCTTGATCCCGGAAACCCGCGCCGTGCCCATCGGCGCGCACCTGAGCGTGCCCGTGCGACTCAGCGATGGCGAGCTCTATGGCACCTTCTGCTGCTTCAAGTACCAACCCGATCCGACCCTGAGTCCCCGGGACCTGGAACTGGTGCGGACCTTCGCCGAGCTGGTGGCCGATCGTCTCAGCCTGGACGTCTCCAGTCGCCGCGGCCAGGTGGAGATGCGCGAGCGCATCCAGGGCGCGGTGGCCGCCCACCAACCGAGCATCGTCTATCAGCCGATCTATCATCTGGCGGATCTGCGCATCGCCGGCTGGGAATCCCTGTCGCGTTTCCATTGCCCACCGCAGCGCAGCCCGGATCTGTGGTTTTCCGAGGCCACGGCGGTCGGCCTCGGCGACGAACTCGAAGAAAGCGCCATGCGCTTCGCCCTGCAGGGGCTGCAGAGCCTGCCGGACGATACCTACCTGACCATGAACTGTTCACCGCAGACCATCCTGGCCGGCCGCCTGCCCGCGCTGCTGGCTGGCAATCCGCCGGGCCGGCTGGTGCTGGAAATCACCGAGCACGCCGAGGTCGACGACTACGACGCCCTCCATGCCCAGCTGCAACCGCTACGGGCCCAGGGCGTGCGCCTGGCCATCGACGATGCCGGCGCCGGCTATTCGAGCCTGAGGCACATCCTCCGGCTGCGACCGGACATGATCAAGCTGGACATGAGTCTGGTCCGTGACATCGACAGCGACGCCGAACGCCGGGCGCTGGCGTCGGCGATCATTGCCTTCGCCCGCGAGACACGCAAGGAGGTGATCGCCGAGGGCGTGGAAACCCGCGCCGAATTGGAAACCCTCAAGGCCTTGCAGGTGGACAAGGTACAGGGCAACCTGCTGAGTCGTCCTTTGCCCCGCAACGATGCCCTGTGCCTGCCCCGGCAACGCCCGCTGGAAAGCCTGCAGGACAGCTGAAACGGAAAGGCTCGGCGACCATTCAAGTCGCCGGGCCTCTGGCCGATATGCCTAGGCGAATCATCGTTTCATCTGACGCCAGACCCGCTCTCGGCCGATCCTTGTCCTGCAGGAGTTACCGGTGCGCTCCATCCTGGTCATCGAAGACAGCCCCATGGTCCTCAAGATTCTGGCGCACCTCTTTCGTCAGCAGCGCGACTTCGAGCCGGTGTTCTGCGCCACCCTGGCCGAAGCCGAGCTGATGCTGGAAACCTCGGCCAATCTGTTCTTTGCCGCCCTGGTGGATCTCAATCTGCCTGATGCGCCCAATGGCGAAAGCGTCGACCTGGTGCTGCGCTACCGCCTGCCCTGCATCGTCCTCAGCGGCTCCTACGACGAGCGCCGGCGCGACGACCTGCTGACCAAGGGCGTGGTCGACTATGTGCTCAAGGAAAGCCAGTACTCCTACGAATTCGCCTTCCGGCTGCTGCGCCGGCTGGACAGCAATACCGCCGTCAAGATCCTCATCGCCGAAGACTCCGACGCCACCCGCAACTACATCCGCCACGTGCTGACGCCCCACCGCTACCAGCTGCTGGACGCCTGCGACGGCAACGAGGCCCTGCGCCTGCTGCAGGAGCAGCCGGACATCGACCTGCTGGTGGTGGACCACAGCATGCCCGGCATCAGCGGCTTCGAGCTGGTGCAGTTGCTGCGGCAGAAGCTGCGCCGCCACGACCTCAGCATCATCGGCCTGTCGGCCGACGAAAAGGGCTCGCTCAGCGCCAAGTTCATCAAGCAGGGCGCCGACGACTTCCTGCGCAAGCCCTTCTGTCCCGAGGAACTCAACTGCCGGGTGGTCTCGACCCTGGAACGCCGGGACCTCATGCGCGCCCTCACCCATGCCGCCCAGTACGATTCCCTCACCGGACTGCGCAATCGCCGCGCCTTCCAGGACCAGGCCCAGGAGTGGTTTCGCCAGGCCGAACGCGAAGGTCACTCGCTGAGCGTGGCCATGCTCGACCTGGATCACTTCAAGCGCATCAACGACGAGCACGGCCATGCCAGCGGTGATAGTGCCCTGGTGGTCTTCGCCCAGGCGCTGGCCCGCACCCTGCCCCAGGACCTGACCGGCCGCCTCGGCGGCGAGGAATTCGCCCTGGTCAGCCGCCTGCCCCCGGAGCAGTTGCTGCAGGCGCTGGACCTGCTGCGGCGCTACTGCCACGCCCAGACCTATGCCCCGGGGGCCCCGCCACTGTCGTTCAGCGCCGGGGTCTTCAGTGGCGTCGCCAATGACCTCGAAGGCTTCCTCCACGAAGCCGATCGCCGCCTCTATCAGGCCAAGCGCCAGGGCCGTGCCCGCACCTGCCTGGTCCTGGACGCCGAGTAGCGCTGATCTCGGGTTGGCGCACCTCACCACAAGACATATGATGTCAGACGATTAGCCTGCCGCCGCAGGCCGATCCGCATAGCCTCGTCTGAACAATAACAATCAAGGACCTGCACCATGCCTGACTCTTCCCCGGGACTCGCCCGGCCGTTGTCGCGTCGCCGGCTGCTCCAGGGCAGCCTCATCTGCAGCGCGGCCTTCGCGCTGCCGGGTCTCGCCCGCGCCGCCGAACCCCTGAGCCAACGCTATCCCGATCCGCTGATCGAGATCCTCGACGACCGCTTCCTGGAATTGCGGCTGTTCAACGCCAGTGTCGAGCGCCTCGCCACCGGTCTGCGCTGGGCCGAGGGCCCGGTCTGGATCGGCGATGGCAACTACCTGCTGATGAGCGACATCCCCAACAACCGCATCGTGCGCTGGGATGAGGTCAGTGGCCGGCTGGACACCTATCGCGCCCAGTCGAATTTCGCCAACGGCCTGACCCGCGACCGCCAGGGCCGGTTGATCGCCTGCGAAGGCTCGACCACCCACGGTCTCGGTCGGCGAGTCACCCGCACCGAGCACGACGGGCGCCTCACGGTGCTAGCCGATCGCTTCGAAGGCAAGCCGTTCAACTCGCCCAACGACGTGGTGGTCAAGGGTGACGGCTCCATCTGGTTCAGCGATCCGCCGTTCCAGGCCAACAGCGACTATGAGGGCCATCGGGTCAAGACCGAGCAGCCCGATGCGGTCTATCGCATCGACGGCGAGAGCCTGGCGGTGACCCGGGTGATCGGCGATCTCAACGGCCCCAACGGCCTGGCCTTCTCGCCGGACGAGAAGCTGCTCTATGTGGTCGAGGGCCGCGCCAAGCCCAATCGCCTGGTGTGGGCCTATACGGTCAAGGACGACGGCAGCCTGGGTGAGCGCCGCAAGCACATCGAGGCGCTGGAATACGGCGCGCTGGATGGCATCAAGTGCGACGTGGCGGGCAATCTCTGGTGCGGCTGGGGTAGCAGTGGCGCCCCGGCGGCCAAGCCCGAAGCCCTCGACGGCGTGCGGGTCTTCGATCCCAGCGGCAAGGCGCTGGGCCACATCCACCTGCCGGAACGCTGCCCCAACCTGTGCTTTGGCGGCCCGGAAGGCAACCGGCTGTTCATGGCCGGCTCCCACTCGCTCTATAGCCTCTACGTCAACATCCGCGGGGCCGGACTCTAGCGGCTAGCGGGACTCGGGCGGCGACTGCTCGACCAGGACGTTCAGGGAGTCGAGCACGCTGTCCAGGGCGTAGGCCGCTTCGAAGCGCGCCAGATTCTGGGTGAGATCGGCCAGGCTGGTGGTGATCCCCAGCCAGTTGCCCAGGCCGATCTGGCGCGCCGCTTCCGGCAGCGAGCAGCCGCCATCGCGGCGCTCCAGCCAGGCCAGCACCAGTTCCGGCGGGGTATCGGCTTCGAGGCCCAGGGTGCGCAGCAGGCGCAGGGCCTTGGCCTGTTCGCGGGGCGGCAGCCGATGGCGCGCCGTGGGGGTGGGCTGGTCGACGATAAGCGTCAACCGGGAGCCGGGGATATCGGTCATCTGGACCTCTAGGGACTACACCAGAACCGCACGGCGCGAGGCCGCTTCATCTCCCCATGGTAGGCGAATAGTCTGGCCAATTGCCATAGTTCGCCCCGACCCTCATCGCCTGGAAAACGCCGTTCGGCCCCCTGCCCGCTCAGCGCGAGGCACGGCCCCGGCAACGCTGCCAACGTTCCTCCACCCGCTGGGCGAACCAGGCGGTGGTCAGGGTCCGGGTGATCTTGGGGCTTTCCAGGGTGATGCCCGGCAGGATGGCGCGCGGCAGGCTGCGACCGGCCTTGCGCTCGGCCAGGGCATAGACCTTGGCATAGAGATCGGTCTTGGCGAAGTCCGCGGATTCGCCCGCTTCCAGGACATGGCGGATGGCGATGTCGCTCATGCCCAGGGCCGGCGCCAGGCGATTCACTGCCCGCTCGGTCTCGCCCTGGGTCCGCGAGCCGGGCACCACCAGATCGCCATCCAGCGCCAGCTTCAGCCCCGTGGCCCGGCTTACCGCGCTCTGGAAGGCGGCATTGCGACTGGCGTACCAGCCGGCGTTGAAATCGGCGAAGCGATACAGCGGCGTGGAATAGTCCGCCGGATAGCCCAGCAGGTGCGCGGTGCCGAAATAGAGACCACCCCGGCGGCTGAACACCTCGTGGCGGATGGACCCGTCGCGAGCATAGGGATAGCCACGGGCATGGGCCTCGGCGAAGTCGATGCTGACCTGCATGGGGCCGCCGGTGCGTACCGGATTGAAGCGCCCGAACAGCTGGCCACCCAGGGGCACCATGGCGATGAAGTCCTCGAAGATCAGACTCAGCTCGCGCTCGGTACGGGCACTGTCCAGGCGCTGGGCGTAGGTCTTGCCGCTGGGCGACTTGAGGTCGAGCGCGGTGCGCACCAGCAGCTGGGGGACATAGGCCCGCGCTGCGCGTCTATCGATCTCCTCCCTGGCGATCCGCCCCAGCCCCGGCACCGGCGGATCGACCTGGTAGGTGGATTCCTGTTCCGCCACCGCCAGTACAGCGCAGAGGTTGGCCGTCGAGGGCTCGAGACCCTGGGCGCTGAAGGCGGTCTGGATGTCGCTGGCCCAGCCTTGGCGATCCGCCACGCTGGCGGGCAACAGCCGCAGCAACTCGGCGCGCACCTCGGCCGTCGAACGCGTGGGCCCCTGGGAGCTAGGTGTCAGGCTGCAACCGGCCAGGACCAGCGCAGCAACGACGGCAGTCCAGCCGCGCAACCGCGACAGGGTGGGCAAAGCGGAAGCGGACAGGGCGACAGCAGCGGACACGGCAACTCCGGGAGATTCCTTTGGCCGCTTTGACCACAACGCCGAGCAAATGGCTGTAATGCCCGGCCAATAACTTCTGGTTATATCGATGTAACCTTTTCATTCAACCAGCAGCGGATGTCCGCTGGGATTCCCGAATAAGTCCCACTAAAATGGTAGGACTTTAGTTCGAAGCTACCGGAACCATGATGCAGCAGACCTCTACGCTCTCCTCTCCTCGCCTGCCCTGGGCAGCCCTGTGGGCGACCTGCCTGCTGGCCGTGGGCATGGTCTTTCTCAACCAGGCCGTGGGCGGTCGTCAGGCCCTGCTGCTGCTGCTCGGCGGCGCCCTGGGCCTGACCCTCTACCACGCCGCCTTCGGCTTCACCTCGGCCTGGCGGGTGTTCATCCTCGATCGTCGCGGCGCCGGCCTGCGCGCCCAGATGGTGATGCTTGCCCTGGCGGTGCTGCTGTTCTTTCCCGCCCTCGGCGCCGGCAGTCTGTTCGGCGAGGCGGTGCGCGGCAATGTCTCGCCACTGTCCACCTCGGTGGTGATCGGCGCCTTCCTGTTCGGCATCGGCATGCAACTGGGCGGTGGCTGCGCCTCCGGCACCCTGTTCACCGCCGGCGGCGGCAATGCGCGGATGCTGGTGACCCTGCTGTTCTTCGTCATAGGTTCGCTGATCGCCACCCACCACCTGGGCTGGTGGTTCGCCCTGCCCAGCCTGCCGCCCACCTCCCTGGTGACCAGCCTGGGCGTGCTGCCCGGCATCCTGGTCAGCCTGGCGGCCTTCGCCCTGATCGCCTGGATCTCGGTGGTGCTGGAACGCCGTCGCCACGGCAGACTGGAAGCCACGGTACCCGGTGAACAGCAGGGCGCGGCACGCCTGCTGCGCGGCAACTGGCCGCTGGTCTGGGGCGCCATCGCCCTGGCCGTGCTGAACTTCGTCACCCTGGCCCTGGCCGGTCGCCCCTGGGGCGTCACCTCGGCCTTCGCCCTCTGGGGCGCCAAGGGTGCCGGTCTGCTCGGGCTGGACGTCTCCGGCTGGGCCTTCTGGCAGCAACCGGCCAATGCGCGGGCGCTGGCCGAGCCCTTCTGGTTCGACGTCACCAGCGTGATGAATCTCGGCATCATGCTGGGCGCCCTGGCCGCCGCGGGCCTCGCCGGGCGCTTCGCCCCCAGCCTGCGCATCCCCGCGCGGTCGCTGGTGGCAGCGGTGCTCGGCGGCCTGCTGCTGGGCTACGGTGCGCGGCTGGCCTATGGCTGCAACATCGGCGCCTACTTCAGCGGCATCGCCTCGGGCAGCCTGCATGGCTGGCTATGGCTGGTGGCCGCCTTTTTCGGCAACAGCCTGGGCGTGCGCCTGCGTCCCTTCTTCTTTCCCGGCGAACGCCGCGTCGAACGCCTGACCGGCTGCTAGACCGGCAGGACCTGGCGACCGGGCGGCAGTGCCCCCGGTGGCTCCGGCAGGCTCACCACCCCGTACTGGGGCACGCCGTGGTAGGTCTTCAGCGCCTGCATGACAAAGAGCAGGGCCGCGGTGCCCTGGTATTCGAACAGGCCCTGCAGCGGCCAGATGGTCATGAAGGCGAGAAACACCGCCAGGGTGAATTCCAGGTCGCGGCTCAGCTTGCGCGCCACCAGGTAGTGGACCGCCAGGCCGATGGGAATCACCAGGATCGACAGGAAGCCGAAGCGGAACACGGTGCCGAAGATGCCGACATCGGAGAGAAAGAAGTAGTCGCCGAAGATCGGCTTGAAGCCGTCGTTCCACATCAGGCTGAGGCTGCCGCTGGGCAGGCCGTTGTACAGCTGCAAATGGTTGATGATCTGGGAAATGGTGTTTTCCCGGACATTGTCGGTGGGGCCTTCCTGCACCGAGCGCGCATAGAAATCCAGGTTGAAGCCGAGGGTTTCCAGGAGATGCGGATAGAGGATCAGCGGCGCGATGATGATGGCGCCGAACAGCGCCGGTCCGATCAGGCGCGCGCGCAGGGCGAGGATGGTGAATACCAGGCAGACCACGATCAGCTGGCGGGTCTGCAACACCACCACGATGGTCGCCAGAAAGAACAGCGCCAGCAGGCCGTGCCTCAGCTTGGGCCGCAACTGGCCGTCGATGAAGGAACGCCCGCGACCGGCGAAGTAGATGCAGATGAAATAGCCGAAGAAGATGGCGCCCGCTCCCGTGGAGGCCCGTCCGGGGCGGCTGAGGTCCTTCACCTCGTCGCGCAGGTCCGGCAGCATCTTGAAGTAGGACAGCCAGCACAGCAGCGCCGAGAGCAACCCGACCAGGATGATCAGATTCTCGAACTGCACGGCATTCAGCCGCTTGGCCAGGTACAGGACCAGGAAGGCGCTGAAGCAGTAGAGCACTCGCCGCTCCTCGATGAGGCCGTAGACCAGCGGCTGCCCCCAGAACAGCTGGGCGAACACGGCTGGCAGGCCGACGAACATCACCGTGGAAAACAGGCAGAAGCCCATCAGCAGCCGGTAGTCGCGCTGCGGCCGATGCCAGGTGCTCAGGGTGAAGAGCGCGAAGAAGCCCAGGCAGATCGCCAGGTACAGTTCACCCACGTAGCGGATGCCCACCGGGTTGGTCGGGCTCTGTTCGAAGACGCCGAACTGCAGGACCATCAGGCCACCCAGGGCCAGAAAACTCAGTCGATTGATCAGCGTACCCGGCATTCCCGGTTTCCTCGCAGCGTGTTCATGGATAGGGCGTTCATTGCAGGCGCCAGTCACCCTCGACCTTGGCGTAGGTCAGTTGACGGCCATCCGCCAGATTCAGGCGGGCGCGGGTGTATTCGGGCAGGTCGACGCGGAAATCCCGGCCTTCCAGATAGAGCCCGCCGCAGGCGCCCGGCTCGCCGTGGTAGTCCAGCGGCTGACGCTGCAATTCGTGGATGCTGCGGTGGAACAGCAGGTTGGCGTAGCCGCGCACCGTCATGTCGGTGGCGATGAGGGTGCAATCCAGCGCGACCTGGCCTTTCACCAGGCTCACCAGCGCCTGGTTCTGCCGGTCGATGGCGCCCCAGCCGGCATAGCCGGCGAGGTCCTGGCGATAGGTCTGGCCGTTCTGCAGGGCTGCGGCCACCAGCACCACGGCGAGCACCGCACGCCCTGGGGTCTTCAGCGCCAGGAAGGCCAGGCCGAGCAGCAGCGCGGCGGGAAAGATGAACTTGAGGCGATCGAAGGAAAATTGGGTGGCGTGCTGCAGCAGCAGCAGATTCTCCAGCAGCGGCACGCTGGCGGCGACCAGCAGCAGCGCGGTGCTGCGCGGCCAGTTCAGAGACTTGCGCTTCCAGAGCAGCACCCCCATGGCGATGGCCACCGCGGCCAGGAACAGACCGAAGGACAGCCCGTAGCCGGTGAAGAAGTCGGTCAGGTGGGCATTGTTCGGGCTGCGGGCGAGAAAGCGTCGGGCAAAGGCCTTGAGCGTCGGCAACAGACCCGCCGCCAGGCTGTAGTGCAACAGCACCAGCAGGCCGGCCAGCGCCGTGGCGAAGGCCAGGCGCCAGGCCATCCGCCGGCCTTCCGGCAGGTGCCGGTGCTGCAGCCAGAACAGCGCGACCAGTCCACCGCCAAAGACGTAGCCGGTCCATTCGGTCAGGGCGCCGAAGCAGACCAGGCCGGCCAGCAGCCAGCCCAGGCGATTGCGCTGGCCAGCCGGCGCCCGCAGGTAGTGGAAGAAGGTCAGCAGACTGGCCAGCAGCAGCACCTGGTAGAAACTCTGCACCCAGTAGAGCAGGCCCTGGGAGAGCAGCGCCTCGCGGCTGAAGATCGCGATCAGGCAGCCCAGCACCGCGCTCGTGGCGGCCAGGACGCGGGTGGCGCCATGGCTGCGCAGCACCAGGTAGAGCAGGCGAAACAGCAATAGCGCGGTCAGGGCGCCAAGGGCGGCGTTGAACAGCGCGAGGCTGTGCAGCGAAGGCGTCAGACCCGCGGCCTTGAGACCGAAATAGGGCGCGAGGAAGCCGTAGCTGCTGAAGCTGGTGTAGACATAGTCGCCGCTGTGGGTGGGAATGGTCGCGCCCCAGGACACCTGCTTGTCGTGACTGCCACCTAGGGTCACCGTGGGCAACCACCAGTGCCGGGCCACGCCGGACTCGTCCAGGGCATTGAGGCTGAGCAGGACGTGATAGCTGGCTTCGAGATTCTGCGCCCCGGTGCCGTCGCGGAAATCCGGCAGGCGCCACAGCAGGGCCAGCAGCAACAGCAGGCCGACTGCCAGACCGCCCAGCCAGAACGGCCACCGCCCCACCCGGACCCCGGGATGGGTAACGTCAGATACCACGCTCATTGTCCTGTCTCCTGACAGCCATGCAGTCGAGAACGCCGTCCAGGGCAGTGAAGAACCAGGCGCCATCTTCCGCAGGCCTGGTACAGCCGGTGCAAGACCGCCCACGCAGGCCAAGCGGCGCATGGGCGGGTAACCGGGCTTCAACCGCTGACTACATTCAAGAAGCCGTCAGGAACACGCCGTTGCCGGGAGGCAGCGGCGTTTGCATCTGATACCCGGGTGCGCCCGCCAGCCTCGGCAGGGCACCAGCGGCTCCGGAAAACCCGGCGCGAGCCAGGGCTTGTCGTCCGGAGACACGACAGGTCGCGAAGAAGACTGCCTTAGCACCTTGAGACTGCCAAGCGGGCATCTGTCACGTTCTGCATGGAGTGTCACATTTTTGGCTTTTGCTTTCGCTTAGAGTCGACGCAGCACTCCAGCCGACAAGGTGCGGATACCTGATCCAGCGCCTGGTGTTCCAAGCTGTGCCCTGCCTGGCGTGACGGTTTCGCCCCCGGTTCGCCGCGCGGTGTCTCCTCGACAGCGCGCGGCCGCGACGGCTGTCCTCCTCCGTACCTGCCCAAGGCCCGCTCCTGCATGGACCAGTCGCATCACTCGCTACCCGCTGCCACCCAGGCGGCGGACATCGGCTTCGCCCGCTACTGCGCCGCACTCTGGCGCCATCGCCGCAGCCTGCTCGTCTGCATCGCCCTCTGCACCCTGCTGGGCGTGGCCTATACCCAGCTGGCCGCGCCGCGCTATCAGGCGGTGGCGACGGTGCAGATCGAATACCAGCGCGGCATCGTGCGTCTGGACGAATCCGACAATGGCCGGCCCATGCCACCGCCGGAAGCCATCACCGAAATGCAGCTGCTCACCTCGCGGCGGGTGGTCGGCGAGGTCGTGGACGCCGAGGGCCTGGACCTGAGCGTCACCCCGCGGCGCCTGCCGCTGCTGGGCGACTGGCTGGCCCGGCGTCACGAGCGAGCCGGTGGGGCCGTCGCCCCGCCGCTGTTCGGCCTCAAGCAGTTCGGCTGGGGCGGCGAGCAGCTGACCATCGCCAGCCTGAGCGTGCCCGATGCCCTCTATGGCCAGCCACTCACCCTCACCGCCGAGGCCCCGGATCGCTTCCTGCTGAGCGATGCCCAGGGCAAGCGGCTGCTGGAGGGTCGGCTGGGCGAGCCGGCCAGCGCCGGCGAGCTGCGCCTGGACATCGCCCAGCTGCACGCCTATCCGGGCACCGAATTCATCCTGGTCAAGCAGCGTCGGGGCGTGACCATCCAGGCGCTGCAGGAACGACTCATGGTCAGCGAGCGCGGCAAGCGCTCGGGCATCCTCTCGATCCAGCTGCAGGACACCGATCCGCTCAGGGCGCAACGCATCCTGCGCGGCATCACCGAGGCCTATGTGCGCCAGGACGTGACCCGCAACGCCGATGAATCCACTCAGCAGCTGGCCTTCCTGCGCCAGGAACTGCCGCAGGTGAACCAGCGCCTGACTGCAGGTCGCCAGGCCCTGGACCGCTACCAGCGGCAACGGGGTTCCATCGCCATCGGCGCGGAGGGACGCAGCCTGCTGAGCCAGGCGGTGGAGCTCGACGCCCAGCTATCGGCGCTGGAAATGGAGCGCCTGGGCCTGGCCCTGCGCTTCACTCCCACCCATCCGCTCTACCAGGGCTTGCTGGCGCGCCGCCAGGTGCTCAACGGCGAGCGTCAGGCCCTGCAGCAGCGCCTGGCCAAGTTGCCGCAGACCCAGCAGGAGGTGCTGCGCCTGCAGCGCGACGTAGAGGCGGCGGACAAGGTCTATGCGCTGATCAGCAAGCGCATCCAGGAATTGTCGGTGGTGCGCGCCGGCACGGTGAGCGATGTGCGCATCATCGACAGCGCCTACACCCAGATCGCCCCGGTCTATCCCAAGAAGCCCCTGCTGATCCTCAGCGCCCTGCTCTTCGGCTGCCTGGCCGGCGCCGCCTGGGTCTATCTGCGCGCCAGTCTCGAGCGCGGTATCGAAGACGCCGAGGGCCTGGAAGACCTCGGCCTGCCGGTGCTGGCGCAACTGCCGCTGGCGCCGAGTCGCCAGGTCGGCGGGCCGCTGCAGACCTCGCTCGACAGCGGCTACCAGGAAGCCCTGCGGATCCTGCGGACCAGCCTGGCCTTCGCCCGCACCGAGGCGCGCAACGACCTGCTGCTGATCACCAGTGCCAGCCCTGCCGCCGGCAAGTCGTCGGTGGCCGTGCAACTGGCGCGGGTATTGGCCGAAGGCGGAATGCGGGTGCTGCTGGTGGATGCCGACCTGCGGCGCGGGCGCCTGCACCGGCGCCTGCAACTGGCTCGTCGTCCGGGTCTGGCCGAGGTGCTGGCGGGGCTGGCGACGCCCGAGCAGGCGATCCAGCCCTCGGCGATACCCGGCCTGGACTGCCTGGTGGGAGGCATCCGTCCGCCGAATCCGGCCGAATTGCTGATGAGTGCGCGCTGTACCGAACTGCTGCGCGGTCTGCAGCAGGACTACGAGTTGGTCATCCTCGACACCCCGCCGGTGCTGGCGGTGACCGATGCCGTGCTGCTGGCCGCCCAGGCCGGCACCTGCCTGCTGGTGTCGCGCTACGGTTGCAACACCGCCAAGGAAATCGAGGCGACCCAGCGCCACTTCGCCCACAGCGGTCTGCAGCTACAGGGTGCTGTGCTCAACGCCGTGCCGCCCGCGCCATTCACCCGCGCCGCCCTGGGCATCCTGACCGGCTGACGCCGTCCCCCTGACCGGGCGCCACTCCGTGCTGGCGCCTGGCCATCCTCTGTCATCAAAGCTCAATACGGAGCCCCTAGGCTGCATCGACCTTCCGAGAACGGATTCGTAACGATGTCGTCCGCTCCCCTGCCCTCCCCGCGTACCTCCTCCCGTCCCAGCCAGGGCTGCGCCCTCGACCTCTGCACCCAGTGGCCCGCGGTCGAGGCCGAGCACACCAATGCCATGGTCATGGACCTGTTCAACGCACGCCGCGAGATCACCAGTCTCGCGGTGATCGAGCACGACCGTCCGATCGGGCTGATCAACCGTGACATCTTTCTCTCGCAGATGAGCAAGCCGTATCACCGCGAAGTCTACGATCGCAAGAGCTGCATCGCCTTCATGGACAAGGAGCCGCTGGTGGTGGACGCCGCCCTGTCCATCGAGGAGCTGACCCGGCGCACCGTCGAGGTGGGCGAAAAGGCCCTGGCCGACGGCTTCATCGTCACCCGCGAAGGTCGCTTCGTCGGACTCGGCCTGGGCGTGCAGCTGATGCGCATGGTCGCGGACCTGCAGGCCGAGAAGAATCGCCAAATCATGCACAGCATCGAATACGCCAGCGTCATCCAGCGCGCCATGCTGCGCAGCTCGCGCGAGGCCCTGGCGGTGATGGAGCAGGACGCCACCCTGGTCTGGCAGCCGCGCGACGTGGTCGGCGGCGACTTCTATCACTTCGCCCAGCACGAGGACGGCTGGTTCGGCGCCATCGCCGACTGCACCGGCCACGGCGTGCCCGGCGCCTTCATGACCCTGATCGCCTCGGCGTCCCTGACCCAGGCTCTGCAACAGCTGGGACCGCGCGATCCCTCGGCGCTGCTGGCGGCGATCAACGGCAGCGTCAAGGCGATGCTGGGGCAGTCCGGCGGCATCTCCGAATCCAACGACGGCCTGGACCTGGCCTGTTTCTGGGTAGATAGACACAGCCACAGCCTGACCTACGCCGGCGCCCGCGTGCCCCTCCACCTCCTGGCGCCCGACGCCGCGGAGGTCCTGACCCTGGCGCCGCTGCGCCTGGGCATCGGCTACGCCGACAGCCCGCTCGACCAGTGCTGGCCGGCCACCACCCTGCCGCTGCAACCGGGCAGCCTGCTGTTCGCCACCACCGATGGCCTGATCGACCAGATCGGCGGTCCGCGGCGCACCTCCTTCGGCAAGCGCCGCGCCCTGGTCCGGCTGAGCGAGGCGCGCACGGCGCCCACCGCGGCCTTCTGCGCACAGCTCAGCGCGGACCTCGCCCGCTGGCAGGGCGACGAACTGCGTCGCGATGACCTCACCTTTCTCTGCATCCGCGTGGCCTGACCGACATGACCGCTTCCTTTCCCACGAACGGCGCCTTTCTCGAAATTGCCCAGCAGCAGCACGTGATCTTCTATCACCGCGGCTATTTCTCCCATGGCATCGTCGCCGCCATGGCCGAGGTGGTGAAGCTGCAACTGGAATTCGAAGGGATCAGCAGCGCCACCCGGCGCAAGCTGTTTTCCTCCTTCATCGAACTGTCACAGAACGTCCTGCACTATTCCGCCGATGCCCTGCCCCCGGACGCCCTGGCGGACGCCAAGCTGGGTCAGGGTTCGGTCTGTATCACCCGCCAGGACGGCAACTACCAGATGCTCTGTGCCAATCCCATCGCCAGCGACAAGGTCGACGCCCTGCGCGCACGGCTTGAACCGCTGTGCAGCATGTCCCTGGAACAGATCAAGCAGGCCTATCGCGAATCCCTGCGCGCCGAGACCCCGGCCGACAGCAAGGGCGCCGGCCTCGGCTTCCTGACCATGGCGCGCGATGCCAGCGCCCCCCTGGAATTCGCCTTCCATCCCTCCACGCAGACGCCGGGCACCACCCTGTTCTGCCTGAAAGCCATCATTTGACAGGGACTCCGACCTCGTATGGACACCGTGTTCATCGCGCCCACCGCCACCTCTCCGGAGGTGGACTTCCGTTTCGCCGAGGACGAACTCTGGCTCAAGGGCGAATCCTTTCCGGAAAACGCCGCGGCCTTCTACCTGCCGGTGATCGAGTCGCTGCGGGCCTATCTCGATCAGCGCCAGGACGCCAGCATCCGGGTGCACGTAGCCCTGGCCTACTTCAACAGCTCCAGCACCAAGATGCTGTTCACCCTGTTCGACGCGCTGGACCAGGCGGCCCAGGCCGGCAACCAGGTGGAGCTGCACTGGTACTACGATGCCGAGGACGAGACCATCCAGGAATTCGGCGAAGAGTTGCGACTGGACTTCCAGGCGCTGACGTTCGTCGAGCATCCCGAGCTGCCGGCATGACCGCCAGCGTCAGGCGCTGCAGCCCGGTCGAAGCGGGTCCCGACCTGTTCGAACAGGAAGCCGGGGTGCTGCAGGCGGCGCGCGCCCTCTATGTGGCCGACGCCGCCGATGCCGAGGGCTACCGAGCCGCCCTGGGCGACCTGACGCTGCATTTCGAACGCCTGATGCGCGAGACCCGCCGGCTGATCGCCCGCAGCGATCGCGCCGAACGCGAGATGAACATCCTCAACCAGCAGTTGCAGACCCTCAGCCAGCAGCTGGAATACCGCGCCACCCACGACGCCCTCACCGGGATGCTCAATCGCGGCGCGGTGATCGACCAGGCCGGCCAGGCGCTGCGACAGCGGGGCGGCGCCATGATCGTGCTGGACATCGATCACTTCAAACGCATCAACGACGACTTCGGCCATCCCGCCGGCGATCGGGTGATCCAGGCCATCGCCCGCTGCCTGCAGGAGCTGGTCCAGGCGCCGGCCATCGTCGGGCGGGTGGGTGGGGAGGAATTCACCGTGCTGCTGCCGACCCTGGGGCGGGACGAGGCCCTGGCCATGACCGAACGCCTGCGCCTGCGCATCGCCCGGGAGGCGACCGGTACGGCGCCGGTGACGGCCAGCTTCGGCCTCAGCCTCAATCAGCCGGGCACCGACTTCGAGCTCGCCTACGGCCTGGCCGATGCGGCGCTCTATCGGGCCAAGCGCGCGGGGCGCAACCAGGTGGTGCTGGCCGACTGATCACCGCGACCCGTCAGCCTTTGCGCCCTTGCTCCGGATACAAAAAAGCCGCTGCGCCGGAGAGGCACAGCGGCTTTTTCCCAGCCGTCGCTTAGGACTGCTTCCAGTCCGGATAACGGCGCTGGTCGGCGGCCGGGGGGAAGTACTGGTACAGCCAGGTTTCGCTCAGGGCGCGGTCCTGGGTGCGGATGAAGGCGCGCATCTGCACCGGTTCGGCCTTGTCGCTGGTGGGGTACCAGTCGAAGATCACCCGGTAGCCGCCGATCTCGTCGATCTTGAGCACGTGGAAATCCTGCACCTTGCCGTCGGTGACGGTCACCACCGGCTCGATGCCGGTACCCTCGGGCAGGAACGACAGACCGCCGCCGTTGAAATCGATGGCGAAGCGCCGCGCCCAGACCTTGGGCCAGTGCTCACCGGGCGCCCAGCCCTCGGGGAAGCCGCCGATCCCGGAACGGGTGGCATTAACCCGCGCCAGCGGCGTGCTCACCGGCGGCAGCGCACTCCAGTGCAGCTTGTAGCCATAGTGCAGCGACTTGCCGGCGGTGATGGTCTCGGCCGGTGCCCAGAAGGCCACGATGTTGTCCAGGGTCTCGCCGGTGGTGGGGATCTCCAGCAGCTGGATGGCACCCTCGCCCCAGGCGGAGGTGGGCTCCACCCACAGACTCGGCCGGCGGTCGTAGCGGACCATGACGTCCTGGTAGCTTTCGAATTCGTGATCGGTCTGCACCAGGCCGAAGCCCTTGGGGCTGTCGTCCTTGAAGGCGTTGAACTGCAGCTTGGGCGGATTGTTCAGCGGACGGCAGATCCACTCGCCGTTGCCCTTCCACATGGCCAGGCGGTCGGAGTCATGGATCTGCGGGTGGTAGGTGTTGCAGGTCTGGCGCTCGTGGGTGCCGCAGCCGAACATGCTGGTCATGGGCGCGATGCCCAGCTGCTTGATGTCGCGGCGGGCGTTGACGTTGGCGTCCACGTCCATCACCACGCGGTCGTTCAGGCAGTCGATGTCGAAGCGATAGGCCCCGGTGGCGCTGGGCGAATCCAGCAGCGCATAGACCACGAAGCGGGTGCTGTTCTTGTTCGGGGTGACGAACCAGAACTTGGTGAAGTCGGGGAACTCCTCAGGCCGATCGGCATAGGTGTCGATGGCCAGGCCGCGGGCCGAGAGGCCGTACTGGCGGGTCTTGTCCACGGCGCGGAAGTAGCTGGCGCCGAGGAAGGAGACGATGTCGTACTGGGCCAGGTGCGGCGCCTTGAACAGCTTGAAGCCGGCAAAGCCCAGGTCGCCCTTGAGCTGGCTCTTGTCGACGCCGCTGTCGTTGTAGTTGAACAACTCGGGGCGGAAGTGGACTTCCTTGGCCTCGTTGGTCTTGGAGTCCACCGAATACATCCGTACCGGCGTCTTGAAGCCCATGCCGACGTGGAAGAACTGCACGTCCAGCTGGCCCTTGAGGTCGTGCCAGAGCGAATGCTGGGCATCGTAGCCGATGGCATTGAACTGCTGGGGCGTCATGTTCGCCAGGGTATCGGGCAGTTTCTGAGCGGTAGGCTGGTAGGCCTGGCCGGCCAGTTCCTTGGCGTGCTGCTTGAGCCAGTCGAAATCGAAGGCCTGGCCATCGCCATTGGCCGGATTGGCGAAGGCCTGGAGGGCGAACAGCCCGGTGGAGGGAATGCCGGTGTAGGCCGCCAGGGCCAGGGACGCTTTGAGCAGGTGTCTACGCTGCATGGATCAACCTTGGTCACAAAGGATGAAAGATTCGGCCCAGCCGAACCGCCAGAAAGGAAAAAGAATGCACGATACCCGGATAGGTTCGCCATCGCACCGGTGAACTGCCGCCTGGCGCACGCTCTGGCCTACCAGAGGGGTTACCAAAGCTTTCCGGATCACACTTCGGGTTGCCGGACGCGGTGGAATGGGCATCATCGACATTCCTCTCGCGCGCCCCTGGAGACCGCTCATGGTCAATGCCGCCGTCACCTTCGGGCAACCCAGCCCCATCCTGCGCATCTTCGATGACGAAAAGGCACGTGAATTCTACTGCCACTTCCTGGGTTTCCGCCTGGTCTGGGAACATCGCTTCGAGCCCGGCCTGCCGCTCTACGCCGAAGTCGAGCGCGCCGGCCTGCGTCTGCACCTCTCCGGTCACCACGGCGACGCCTGCCCGGGCTCGACGGTCTTCGTCCGAATGACCGGCATCCGCGCCTTCCAGGCCGAGTTGCTGGCCAGGAACTATGGCTTCGCCCGCCCGGGCATCGAGGCCTTGCCCTAGGGCCTGGTGATGGAGATCGCCGATCCCTTTGGCAACAGATTGAGATTTTGCGAGGACGAGGCGGCGGGTTAGCCCGGGAACGTGGCACGTAGTCAATGACTGAGCCAGGCATGTCGCTAGGATCAGACCAAGCGAACTAGTCAAAGGAAGGATTGCAGAATGGACTATCTGTTCGAACTACTCTTACGCCTGCTCTGCTTTCCCATCGGCTGGCCCGTGATGAAGCTCCTTACCTGGGGCCGCTATCCGAAGCCCAAGACTTGGTTCGCGGAAACACCTCAAGCTGACTGGACCAGTGGTCTTGGCTTGTTGTTCTGGACAGTGGTGTTACTCGCGGCATTGAAGCAATTCGACTTCTCCTAGAGTGTTTGGAGAGTGAGAGCCTCGGGTTCCTAGGTAAAGTCCTCCAAAAATCGGCCTACGAGGCCAACCTAGGGAAGCTAAAGACGCAACCTCATCCGCCTGGGCAAGAACGACGCGTGGAAAACGCTGCGCGGTTTTCCACCCTACACAGGGCGTCACGCCCCTGCCGCTCTACCCCCTCTCCCTCGGGGAGAGGGTTGGGGTGAGGGAAAGGCACCGCCCAAGGCCAGCGTCTCCTGCGTAGGTTGGGTTGAGCGCAGCGAAGCCCAACGGCCTCAGGCCGGCAGAGGCTCCACCAGGGGCACCGCGCCCTCCTCCACCTGCCACCAGGTCGGCAGCAGCGCCCTGACCTCGGGCTGGGTGAATCGGTCGTCGATGAGATAGAGGCAGCCGCGATCCTGCACGGTGCGGATCACCCGGCCGGCGGCCTGGATGACCTTTTGCAGGCCCGGATAGAGGTAGGCGTAGCGATAGCCGTCGCCGAAGCGCCGCTGCAGGCGCTGGCGCAGCTGTTCATTGACCGGATTGAGCTGAGGCAGGCCCAGGGTGGCGACGAAGGCGCCGATCAGGCGATCACCCGGCAGGTCGATGCCCTCGCCGAAGCTGCCGCCGAGCACGGCGAAACCGATGCCGCGGCCGTCGGCCTGGAAGCGCTCGAGAAAGGCCTGGCGCGCGGCCTCGTCCATGCCGCGGGACTGGCGCCACTGGGGCACGTCGGGGGCCAGTTCGGCGAGCGCCTCGGCCACCTGGTCGAGGTAGTCGAAGCTGCTGAAGAAGGCCAGGTAGTTGCCCGGTCGCTGGCGATAGCGACTGGCGATCAGGGCGGCGATGGGTGCGCGGGAGGCGGCGCGGTCGGCGTAGCGGGTGGAGAGCCGCACCAGGCGCACCTCCAGCTGCTCGGCGGCGAAGGGCGAGGCGACATCGACCCAGGCACTGCCGGCCGGGACCCCGAGCAGGTCGCGGTGGAAATGCTGGGGAATCAGGGTGGCCGAGAACAGGGTGCAGCTGTGCGCCGCCGCCAGCCGCGGACCGACGAAGGGTGCCGGCACCAGATTGCGCAGATTGAGTTGCGACTGCGCCTTGCCGCGGCCCTTGAGCAGGGTGACGTCGAACAGCGAGTGATCGCCAAAGGTCTCGCCCAGGCGCATGAACTGCAGCAGGTCGAAGAACAGCGTCTGCAATTCCGGCGCCGGCGGCTGGCCGGATTCGCCGAAATGCTCGGTGAGCAGACCCACCACCCGTTGCAGGGCGGTCAGGAAGGCAGCGGGCAATTCCGCCTGCACCTGGTAGTCGACCTGCTGCTCCTTGTGCAGGCGATTCCATTCGCGATTGAGCGCCTGCAGGCCCTTGGCGATGGCCGGCGGCGCCGCCGCCTTGCCCGCCGCCAGGCGACGCTGGTCGAGACTGGCGCTGTACATGCCACGGGCGCGGTCGAGCAGGTTGTGGGCTTCGTCCACCAGCACCCCGACCCGCCACTCCTGGGTCTGGGCCAGGGCATAGAGCATGGCGCTGCCGTCGAAGTAGTAGTTGTAGTCGCCCACCACCACGTCGCTCCAGCGCGCCAGTTCCTGGGACAGGTAGTAGGGGCAGACTTCATGGGCCAGGGCCGTCTCCCGCACCCGTGCCCGGGTCAGCTGCGTGGGTTCGGCCAGGGCCGCGGCGCGCGCGGCCGGCAGCCGGTCATAGAAGCCACGGGCCAGCGGACAGGACTCGCCATGGCAGGCCAGCTCCGGGTGCTCGCAGGCCTTGTCCCGCGCCACCAGCTCCAGCACCCGCACCGGCGCAGCCAGGGTATCGAGACCGTGCAGGGCCAGGGTGCGGCCAGGGGTCTTGGCGGCCAGGAAGAACAGCCGGTCCAGGTTCTGCCGCGGCATGGCCTTGAGCAGCGGGAACAGGGTGCCCACCGTCTTGCCGATGCCGGTGGGCGCCTGGGCCAGCAGGCAGCAGCCGACGCTGGCGGCCTTGTAGACGGCTTCCGCCAGGGGCCGCTGGCCGTGGCGAAAGTCGGGATGGGGAAAGGCCAGGGTCGCCAGCGCCGTGTCGCGGGCGGCGCGATGGGCCAGTTCCTGGCGCGCCCAGGCGAGAAAGCGCGAACACTGCAGCTCGAAATGCGCGGCCAGATCCGCGGCCGTCCACTGCTCGGTGAAGACGGTCTCGGCGCCCGTGCCGATATCGAAATAGACCAGCGCCAGGGTCAGCTCCGCCAGCGCGCGGCTCTGGCAGAGCAGATGCCCATAGACCTTGGCCTGGGCCCAGTGCAGGTGGCGATGGTTGCCGGGCTGACGGTCCAGGCTGCCCCTGTGGGTCTTGATCTCTTCCAGGCGATTGGCGGCGGCATCGAAACCGTCGGCGCGACCGCGCACCTGCAGATCCTCGAAATCGCCCTGCAGGCTGACTTCGCACTCATAGCCAGGGCCGCGCCGCGTCGCCACCCGCTGGTGGCCTTCGATGCCTTCCAGGGCGGTGGGCGACGGGGTGAACCTGAGATCCAGGTCGCCGGCCTTGGCGGTGAATTCGCAGAGGGCGCGAACGGCGATGCGATAGCTCATGCGGAGGTCGCGGCCACCTGCCACTGCACGTGGCAGACGCTGACCGGGATGTCATGGGCGGCGAAGAAGTCCAGCCAGCGGCGCTGGTTGTCCTGCAGGCGGTCGCCGGGGCCCTTGACCTCGATCATCCGGTAGCGGCCTTGTGCCGGCCAGAACTGGATCAGGTCGGGCAAGCCGGTACGATTGTTTTCCGGATCTTCCAGCAGCCGCTCGAAGCACAGCCGCAAATGACGCGCCGGCAGGCAGGCCAGGGCCTGGTCGAGCAAGTCGCTGCTCAAGATGCCCCAGGCGACGAAGGGCGAGGCCAGGCCCCGCTTGCTGGCGAAGCGTTCGCGGATCACCGCTGGATAGGAGCCGTCGTCCAGCCGCGCCAGGCAGGCGGCGAAGGCCTCGACCCGTCGCTCGCGAAAGCCCGGCAGGCGCAGATCGGCCGGCTCGCGCTGATAGGGGTGGAAGAAGGCGCCGGGGATGGCCAGGAAGATGGCGTCCCAGCACAGCAGCCCGAACAGGCTGGTGAGCAGGGTGTTTTCCACATAGTGCACCGGCGCCTCGTCGTGGCCCAGGTGTTCGCGCACCAGCCACTCGACCCGGCGCAGGCCGTCGTTGACCAGTTCGAAATCGAGGCGCTCCACCGGACTGGCCGGACGGCGCCTGTTGGGCGGGCCACCCTGCTTGCGCACCAGCCGCGGCAGGATGCGCGCCACCTGCTGGCGCTCGGCGTCATGGGCCGGCGCGGCAACGATGGCTTCCGCCAGTGCCTGGGCGGCGGACCAGTCCTCCAGCCGTTCGAGCATACGCAGGGCGCGGATGCGCGATTCGGGATGCGCCGAAGCGGCGTAGAGCGCCTGCGCCTGGGCCAGTTCGCCGAGGCGTTCGTGGTGCTGCGCCAGTTCATGGAGCAGCTTGCCGCGACGCAACTCCAGCCAGGTGTTGGCGAAGCGCTCGGCGGGTAGCAACGGCAGCAGTTCGGCGGCCGGCAGTCCGTCGCGCAGCGCCTGCCGGCAGCGCTGGATGTGCAGATAGGCATCCACCTCCTGGCGCTGACCGAAGGCGCGGGATTCGGCGCTGAAGGCCACCGTCTCGTACTGGAAGATCCCCAGATCGGCCAGCACGAAGTCGGTCCAGTCCTGGTGCAGGTTGCCAAAGAACAGCAGACGCAGGCGATCGCAGAGATCCATCAGCGTCAACCGCCAGACGCCCTCCGCCACCAGCTCGGGCACGGTGCTGGCCCAGCCGCTGAAGGCCAGGGGCGTGGCCTGCTCGGCTTCCAGGCGCGCCAGCCAGTCTTCCTTGCGGCCGGCCTTGGGCAGGCGGGCGCCGAAACAGCCGAGCAGTTCTTCCTTGCGCAGCAGGGCGAAGAGTTCGATCAGGTGCAATTCCGGATCGGCCAGCAGCCAGCCGAGACCCACCAGGGGGGTCGCCGCGGCGCGGGGGCAGCCGATCTCGCCATAGACCAGCTTGCTGGCGCGGAACACCTCGCCCTTGCGCATCACCAGGCGCACCAGCAGGGCCCGCGAAGGCTGCGGCAGGTCGGCGAAGGCGGCGATAAAGGCCTGCTCGCGGTCGTCGAGCAGGTCGGGATAGCGCAGGGCGACCCAGTCCAGTACCCGCTGGAAGTTGTGCAGATAGTAGAAGGGATCTTCGAGCGGAGCTTTCATGCGAAACGGACGAATGAGGTGGCGGCTGGCTATTTATCCAGCCCCGACCGGAGCGGGCAACCCCGATGCGATATGCGGTCATGCCGTCAGGCCATGGCACTTCTTTCGGTTGAAGATCCCGACCGCTAGTCATACGATGACTGACAAAGACCACCACAATGACAAGTCCAGGAGTCTGAGCGTGAAGATCAAACGGATCACCGTCACCCCCATCGCCTTTCGCGATGCCCCGCTGCTCAACGCCAGCGGCATCCACGAACCCTATGCGCTGAGATCCATCATCGAGGTGGAAGGCGACAACGGTCATATCGGTCTCGGCGAGAGCTATGGCGACGCCCCGGTGCTGGCGGTACTCAAGGCCATGGAAAGCAGCCTGATCGGCCTCTCCGCCTGGGACCTCAATGGCCTGCGGGCGCGGGTGGTGACGACCGTCGCCGGCCTCGCCGGCGGCGTGGTGGCCGGTGCCGAGCTGGCGCCCGGCTCCCATCCGAGCAAGCAGGTGGCCAACGCCTATTCCGCCTTCGAAGTGGCCTTCCTCGATCTGCAGGCACGCTCCCTGGGCATTCCCCTGGTCGAGCTGCTGGGCGGTGCGGTGCGCCGCGAAGTGCCCTTCAGCGCCTACCTGTTCCTCAAGTACGCCGAGCACATCGATGCGCCCTACAAGCCCGATCGCTGGGGCGAAGCCATCAGCCCCGAGCAGGTGGTGGCCCAGGCGGCGCGGATGATCGAGGAGAACGGCTTCCAGAGCATCAAGCTCAAGGCCGGCACCCTGCTTGGCCCGGATCACGAAGCGGCCTGCATCAAGGCGCTGCGCCAGGCCTTTCCCGAGGCACCGCTGCGTATCGACCCCAACGGCAACTGGTCGCTGGAAACGTCCCTGCGCATCGCCGAGGTGCTGAAGGACGACCTGCAGTACTACGAGGATCCGACCCCGGGCCTCGCCGGCATGGCCGAACTACACCGGCGCACCGGTATCCCCCTGGCCACCAACATGGTGGTCACCGACTTCGACGAATTCCGCCGCAGCGTGGCCCAGAACAGCGTGCAGATCGTGCTCGCCGACCACCACTACTGGGGCGGCCTCAGGGACACCCAGATCCTCGCGCGGCTGTGCGACACCTTCGGCCTGGGCGTCTCCATGCACTCCAACTCGCACCTGGGCATCAGCCTCATGGCCATGACCCACGTGGCCGCCGCGGTACCCAACCTGGCCTATGCCTGTGACACCCACTATCCCTGGCAGGAAGAGGACGAAGAGGTCATCCAGGGCGGCAAGCTGCCGATCCGCAATGGCTGCGTGGCGATCAGCGACGCCCCCGGCCTGGGCGTGGAGCTGGATCAGGACCAGCTCGCCAAGCTGCACGAGCAATTCCTCGCCATCGACATCCGCAGCCGCGACGACGTGCGCCAGATGCGCAAGTACCAGCCGGACTGGGAAACCCGCAAGCCGCGTTTCTAGCGCTTCGCCCCCCGCTCCCACGCCCCTGACGACCGGCCTTGCCGCCGGCCGTCAACGGCTCCGCTTCCCGGCGTCGCGGTTGTACAATCCCCTCGGCACAAGGGTGCTCAAGAACAACGAGAAAGTACGCACAGGGAATTGGGGACGATGTTGAACGCACCACGCCTCACCGCACTCATGCTCGGCCTGGGACTGGCGGTCAGCGCCACCCTCGCCCCGGCGCAGAACCAGGATCCGGCTCGCGCCTATGTCGACGCCCTGCTGGCGAAGATGACCCTGGAGGAAAAGATCGGCCAGCTCAACCTGGTGAGCGTCGGGCCGGACTATCCCAAGGAAGCCATCATGGCGGACATCCGCGCCGGCAAGGTGGGCGCCATGTTCAACACCGTGACCCGTCCCGACATCCGCCAGATGCAGGACCAGGTCGTGCACAGCCGGCTGAAGATTCCGCTGTTCTATGCCTATGACGTCATCCATGGCATGCGCACCATCTTCCCCATCAACCTGGGCCTGGCCAGCACCTGGAATCTCGACGCCATCGCCACCAGCGGGCGCATTTCCGCCCTGGAAGCGGCAGCCGATGGCCTCGACCTGACCTTTTCCCCCACCGTCGACGTCACCCGCGAACCGCGCTGGGGCCGCGCCTCGGAAACCTTCGGCGAAGACACCTGGCTGACCTCGCGCATCGGCGCCACCCTGGTGCACGCCTACCAGGGTGACGACCTGCGCGCCCCCGACAGCCTGATGGCCAGCATCAAGCACTTCGGCGGCTATGGCGCCGTGGAAGCCGGACGTGACTACAGCAACGTCGATATGAGTCCGCAGCGGCTCATGCAGGACTACCTGCCGCCCTATCGCGCCGCCGCCGAGGCCGGAGCCGGCGCGGTGATGGTGGCCCTGAACAGCATCAATGGCGTGCCGGCCACGGCCAATCGCTGGCTGCTGCAGGACCTCTTGCGCAAGGACTGGAACTACCAGGGCCTGTTGATCAGCGATCACGGCGCCATCAACGAACTGGTGCTGCACGGCGTGGCCAAGGATACCCGCGACGCCGCCGAACAGGCGCTCAAGGCCGGCGTCGAGCTGAACATGCACGACGACGTCTATGGCAAGCAGCTGCCCGCCCTGCTGGCCGCCGGCAAGGTGACCCAGGCCGAGATCGACCAGGCCGTGCGCGACATGCTCCTGACCAAGTACCGCCTGGGTCTGTTCGACGATCCCTATCGTCGCCTGCAGGGCCAAGATCCGGTCGACACCAACGCCGAATCGCGCCTGCACCGCGCCGAGGCGCGCCAGGTGGCGCGCGAGAGCCTGGTGCTGCTGAAGAACGAAAAGGCCGTGCTGCCGCTGCGCAAGGGCGCCACCCTGGCGGTGGTCGGTCCGCTGGCCGACAGTCCGCGCGACGTCATGGGCAACTGGTCCGCCGCCGGCGTAGCCGCCCAGGCCGTCTCCATCCGCCGCGGCCTGGAAAACGCCGTGGCCGGTCAGGGCAAGGTGCTCTATGCCAAGGGCGCCAACCTGCTGGCCGACCGCGATGTGCTGGCCTACCTCAACTCCTACGAACCGGCGGTCGCGGTGGACCCGCGCAGCGCCAGCGAGCTGATCGCCGAAGCCGTGGCCACCGCGCGCCAGGCCGAGGTGGTGGTGGCCGTGGTCGGCGAATCCCAGGGCATGGCCCACGAGGCCTCCAGCCGCGCCCGCATCAGCGTGCCCGACACCCAGCGCGAGCTGATCAAGGCGCTCAAGGCCACCGGCAAGCCGCTGGTGCTGGTGCTGATGAACGGCCGCCCGCTGGCGCTGGAATGGGAACAGGAGCAGGCCAGTGCGCTGCTGGAAGCCTGGTTCCCCGGCACCGAAGGCGGCAACGCCGTGGCCGATGTGCTGTTTGGCGACCACAACCCCTCCGGCAAGCTGACCATGACCTTTCCCCGCGAAGTGGGCCAGGTGCCGCTGTACTACAACCACCTGAGCAGCGGTCGCCCCTTCGATGCGGCCAAGCCGAACAAGTACACCTCGCGCTACTTCGACATCGTCAACGGCCCGCTCTACCCCTTCGGTTACGGCCTGAGCTACACCGCCTTCGACGTCTCGGCGCCGCAGCTGTCCAGCGCCACCCTGAAGAAGGGCGACACCCTGACTGCTCGGGTCACGGTCAAGAACACCGGCAATCGTGCTGGCGCCACCGTGGTGCAGCTCTATCTGCACGACGTGACCGCATCCCTGGCGCGACCGGTCAAGGAGCTCAAGGGCTTTCAGAAGGTGATGCTGCAACCGGGCGAAAGCCGCGAGCTGGACTTCCCCATCACCGAGGCGGACCTGCGCTTCTACAACAACGACCTCAAGCTGGTCTCGGAACCGGGCGAATTCAAGGTGATGGTCGGCCTGGATTCGGAGCGGGTGCGCGAGGGGAGTTTCACACTGCTCTAGGGGGCGGCCCTCACCCCAACCCTCTCCCAAAGGGAGAGGGGGTAGTAGCCTGCATCCTGATACCGCCGTGCTTCCCTTCACGCCCTCACCCCAACCCTCTCCTAGAGGGCGAGGGGGTAGAAGCCGGCACCTCGATGCCGCCCTGCTTCCCTTCACGCCCTCACCCCAACCCTCTGCCAGAGGGAGAGGGGGTAGAAGCCGGCACCTCGATGCCGCCCTGCCTTCCTTTATGCCCTCACCCCAACCCTCTCCCAGAGGGAGAGGGGGTATAAGCATGCGCCTCGATGCCGCCCTGCCGCCCTTCACACCCTTACCCCAACCCTCTCCCAAAGGGAGAGGGGGTAGAAGCCGGCACCTCGTGCCGCCCTGCCTCCCCTCACGCCCTCACCCCAACCCTCTCCCAGAGGGAGAGGGGGTATAAGCATGCGCCTCGATGCCGCCCTGCCGCCCTTCACACCCTTACCCCAACCCTCTCCCAGAGGGAGAGGGGGTATAAGCCTGCGCCTCGATGCCGCCCTGCCTTCCTTTATGCCCTTACCCCAACCCTCTCCCAGAGGGAGAGGGGGTATAAGCCTGCGCCTCGATGCCGCCCTGCCTTCCTTTATGCCCTCACCCCAACCCTCTCCCAGAGGGAGAGGGGGTAGAAGCGTGCACCCTGATACCGTCCTGCCTCCCTGCGCGCCTTGAACGCTACTTCTCCCTTCGGGAGGGTAAAAGCGTGCCTCTCAATGCCGCTGCCTCCCTTCGCGCCTTTGCCGCCCCCTCTCCCTCCGGGAGAGGGTTGGGGTGAGGGACCGGATGCGCGCCTTGACGCCGGTCCGTTGGGCTTCGCTGGCGCTCAACCCAACCTATACAACCCCGTAGGTTGGGTTGAGGCGGTTCTATCGCCAAAGCCCAACGAATCGGGTCAGGCCTCGTAACTGCTGCTTATTGTTAAGGATGTGATCGCAGCCACTGCGGTATAACGTTCAGTCAATGAAGAATCTCGCCAGCCTCAACACCATCATGTCGCGCCTGCACGCCAAGCAGCTGCGCCTGCTCATCGCCCTGGCGGAAAAGGGTTCACTGCTCAACGCCGCGGAAGGCCTGGGGCTCACGCAGCCGGGCGCCAGCAAGGCGCTGAAGGAGCTGGAATCCACCCTGGGAGTCGAGTTGTTCCTGCGCACCAATCGCGGTCTGCTGCCGACCCCGGCGGGTACCTGCGCGATTCGCTTCGCGCGGCTGATCCAGGCCGACCTGGACAACCTGCGCCTTGAACTCCACGCCATCGCCAGCGGCTCGGGCGGCAAGCTGGCCATCGGCACCATCATGGGCGCCGTGCCCCTGCTCACCCACGCCATCTCGCGGCTGCTGGAATTGCAGCCGCGGCTGTCCATCGAGGTGGTAGAGGACACCAGCACGACCCTGCTCGGTCTGATCGACCAGGGACGGCTGGACGCCGCCATCTGTCGCCTGTCGGTGAGCGAGCGGCCGGAAAGCTACGACACCCTGGTCATCAAGGACGAGTCCCTCGCGGTCATCGCCCACGCCTCCCATCCGGCCGCCCGGCGCGAGCGGGTCGAGCTGCAGGATCTTTCCGACAGTCGCTGGGTGGTCTATCGGGCCAACATGCCCATGAGGCGCACCCTGGAACACGAATTCTTCGAGGCGCAGCTACCCTTTCCCCTGCACCTGATCGAGACCACCTCGGCGCTGACCACCCTGTCGCTGCTGAGTCGCGATCCGCGGCTGGTGGCGCTGGTCTCGGTCGAGGTGGCGGACTACGTTTGCCAGCATGGCCTGGTCAGTCGCCTGCCGCTGCAGCTCAGGTCCCCCAGCGAACCCTATGAGCTGGTCTCGCGGCGCAGCGCCCAGCAGAATCCGGCGTTCGCGCTGCTGGTGGAATCGCTCTACGCGATCCAGCAGGAAAACTGAGCCGCCCGGCACTCCCGTTCAGGACGTGCGACTCGTCTCCGCAGGCGCCGCTCGGGCCGCCTTCGCCACCGCGGCGATGGCGTCGCTGGAGTGCTCCGCGCAGCAGTCCTCCTGCCAGCGATGGCGCCGCGTCAGCTGCCCGATGCCGGGATTGAAGGCGTTGGTCGGATCGAGCTGGCGATAGTGCCGCTCCAGTTCCGGCGCCGCGGTGTAGAGGTGACCGACATTGTGCTCGGCGGGATAACGGGCGCCGCGGGCATCCAGCAGGGCCAGCAGGCGACGCTTGAGCGCCGCGCAGTCCCGGCCCTTCTTCACCAGGTATTCCTGGTGCAGCACGTGGCAGAAGAAGTGCCCGCAATACATGGTCACCTCGATCTGCTCCGCCAGTTCCGGCGGCAGGGTCTCGAACCAGTCCTGGGTGTTGCGCGGCAGGGCGATATCCAGGGCAAGGATGTCTTCCACGCTGTCCCGGTGCACCGCGCGGTAGCGATTGATGGCATTGCCGACCGCGAAGCGATTGAGGAAGGCGGCGTTGCCCTCCGCCGCGTCGCACTCGATGAAGTCCGCGTCCGCGCTGGGCAGCCAGGCCTGCAGATAGGCGCGCGCCTCGTCGATGCCCTCTTCGCCCATCTTGAGCAGCAGGTGATGCTCGAAGCGCTCGGCGAACGCGTTGAGCCACGCCGGCAGATGCTCGGGCAGCGGCGCGGCGAGGCGTTGCAGGAGTCGGTCGCCGAGCTGGGCGCCCAGGCCCAGGCGTTCGCTCAGGGCATCGAAGCGGGTCTTCCAGGCAAAGGCCTGGGGTACCCGCTGCGCACCGCAACGCTGGATGAACAGGAACAGATCCTTGCCGTAGGTGCGACTCAATTCATAGGCCGTGCGGTGCATGTACTCGCCGGCAATCGGCAGAGAGGCGAAATTGACCAGGATGTGCCGGCGGATGGCTTCCAGGTCAGCCGCTCGATTGGAACCGATGTAGAACACCCGGGTGTTGCGATCGGCGGCAAAGGTATCCAGGCGCAGGGCGAACACGGCGAGCTTGCCCGCCGAGCCCGAGGCCTCGTACAGCCGCCGCGGATCGGCGTTGTAGCGGGCCGGGGTAGCCGAGGCCACGTCGCGGACATGGCGGGCGTATTCGCGATCGGAGGCCATGGCCCCGACCGGGTCCTGCACGGCGCTGTCGTCGAAGCGGCCCTCGTCGAGCCGGGTGAGGATCTCCTCGGGGGTGTCGCCCAGCGCCAGGCCCAGATGGTTGACCAGTTGCAGTTGCCCGGCCTCGTCGATGCGGGCAAACAGCGACAGCTGGGTAAAGGCCGGTCCGCGGCGGATCAGCGAGCCGCCGGAATTGTTGCAGACGCCACCGGTGACGGAGGCGCCGATGCAGGTCGAGCCGATCACCGAATGGGGCTCGCGCCCCAGGGGTTTCAGCGTCGTCTCCAGCTGGCTCAGGGTCACGCCTGGCTGGGACAGCACCTGCTCGCCCTGGCGCAGCAGGGCCAGGCGGGTCAGGCGCAGGGTGTTGATCAGCACCACCGGCCGGTCGTAGCCCTCGGCCACCGGGGTGGAGCCGCCGGTCAGACCGGTGTTGGCCGCCTGACAGATGATGATGGTCCCGGCGCCGTGGCAACGCTGCAGCACCCGCCACATCTCCAGCAGGCTGCCGGGCTGCACCACGGCGAGCACCGCTCCGCCGCCATAGCGGATTCCCAGGCGGAAGCGCCGGGTCGCGGCGTCGCCCTGCAGGACATGGCGCCGCCCGACGATGGTTTGCAACTCGCTGACCAGATCCATGACGCCCTCTTCACTGACAAGGAAAGCGGAAGCGAACGGCGGTCGCTCCCGCTCGAAAACGCGCGGCTGTCCCGGCGCGGCTACTCGGCCAGCAGCCCGGTGGTCGACTGACCGGGCCGCCGGGTCACCCACAGCATCAGCGCCGCGCACACCAGCAGGCAACCCCCGAGCAGCATCAGCCCCCCTTGCGCCGAGCCGAACAGCGTCGTCAGCAGCCCCAGCAGATAGGGTCCGGCGAAGCCGCCCAGGTTGCCGAAGGAGTTGATGATGGCGATGCCGGCCGCGGCGGCGGCGCCCTGCAGGAAGGCGCCGGGCAGCCCCCAGAACAGCGCGATGGCGCTCAGGCTGCCACCCACGGCGAAGGCGACCCCCAGGATCATCAGCAGGAGGTGCTGGGGAAAGGCCGCGCAGAGGATCAGGCCGATACCGGCCAGTACCGACATCAGGGCGCCATAGGCGCGCTGGTTACCCGTGCGCTGGGCCTGACGGGTGATCCAGACCATGGTCAGCGCGCCGAACACATAGGGGATGGTGGTGATGAGGCCGATATCCAGGACCGAGGCCACCCCGGCGTTCCTGATGATGGTCGGCACCCAGAAATTGATGCCGTAGTTGCCGAGCATCAGCAGGACGTAGATGCCGGTCAGCAGCCAGATGATGGGCAGGGCATACAGGCGCTTCAGGGCGATGCGCGGCTTTTCCGCGGCCTCCACGGCGAGGCGCCGGGTGAGCTCGGCCTTTTCCTGCACGGTCAGCCACTTGGCGTCCTGGATGCCATTGTCCAGCAGGCAGAACACCATCACCCCGACCACCACGGCCGGGACGGCCTCGATGACGAACATCCACTGCCAGCCGGCCAGCAGGCTGCTGCCGCCCATGTAGTACATGATGGCGCCGCTGAGCGGACCGCCGAAGATGAAGGACACCGGGTTGCCGAGGATGACGATGGCCATCATGCGGCTGTGCAGCGCGGCGGGGAACCAGTAGGTCAGGTAGAGGATGACCCCGGGAAAGAAGCCCGCCTCGCAGACGCCGAGCAGGAATCTCAGACCGTAGAAGGTCAGCTCGTGGCTGATGCCCAGCCACTGGGCGATGGGCCCGGTGAAGGCCATCAGCGACGAGACCAGGCCCCAGGTGATCATGATGCGCGCGATCCACAGCTTGGCGCCGACGCGATGCAGCATCAGGTTGCTGGGGACTTCGAAGATGAAGTAGCCGATGAAGAAGATGCCCGCGCCCAGGCCATAGGCCGCGTCGGACAGGCCGAGGTCGCTGAGCATGGCGAGCTTGGCGAAGCCGACGTTAACCCGATCGAGATAGGCGATGATGTAGCCGAGCAGCAGCAGCGGCAGCACCCGCCAGGCGACCTTGCGATAGAGCGGATCGAACGGCACCGGGGCTGCGGTGGTACTGGGATGGGCCATGATGTTTCGCGTCCTTTAATTGTTGTGATTGTCGCGAGGGTGTTGCCGGGCAGTCGTCGGTCATCCGCAGTCCATTGCCCGCCCGGAACGAGTCGAGGCGCAAGGCAGGACGGCGGACGATGCTGCAGCGGAAGGGCTTTCCGCTAAGGACGACAGGGCCTCAGAGCGAGGCCCTGATCAGTTGGGCATAGTCCTCCGCCGAGGCCTCCCGCGGATTGGTCTTGTGGCTGTGATCGGCCAGGGCGCCGCTGACGATGCGCGGGATGAGTCCCGGATCGACGCCCATCTGCGCCAGTCCCGTCGGCAGCCGCAGGGCTTTGGCCTTGTGCGCCAGCGCCTGCTCCACCGACAGCTGCGCCGGCAGTTGCATGGCCTGGGCGAGGCGTTCGAGTTTCTCGTCGCGGATCACCGATTCCGCGCTTCGGTTGAAGGCGACCACGGCCGGCAGCAGGACCGCGTTGAGGGTGCCATGGTGCAGTCGTGGGTCGATGCCGCCCAGCGAGTGACTCAGGCTGTGCACGCAGCCCAGCCCCTTCTGAAAGGCCAGCGCCCCCTGCAGCGAGGCGCTGAGCATCTGGGTGCGGGCTTCCAGATTGTTCGGCTCGTTGAACGCCAGCTCCAGATGGCGCCAGGCCCGGCGCAGGCCGTCCAGCGCGATGCCCTCGGCCGGCGGATTGAAGCCGGGCGCGAGAAAGGTCTCGATGCAGTGGGCCACCGCGTCCATGCCCGTGGCGGCGGTCAGGTGCGGCGGCAGGCTGAGCGTCAGCAGCGGATCGCAGAGGGCCACCCGCGGGATGACATGGGGCGAGAGGATGCCGACCTTGCGGCCATCATCGAGAATGATGATGGCACCACGTCCCACCTCGCTGCCGGTGCCGGCCGTGGTCGGAATGGCCACGATGGGCACCGTCGCCGCGGTGATGCGCGCCAGGCCGCCCTCGATGACGGCGAACTGTTTCAGCGGTCCCGGATGGCGCGCGGACACGGCGATGGCCTTGGCCAGGTCGATGGGCGACCCGCCGCCGACGGCGATGATGCCGTCGCATTCCGCGGCGCGGAAACAGGTGACGCCGTCGCGGGTGGCGGCCTCGGTGGGATTGGCCGGGGTGGCGTCGAACACCTGGTAGGCGGCCAGGGGATTGAGCTCCATCAGTTGGTCGATGAGACCGGCTGCCACCACGCCCCGATCGGTGACGATCAGCGGTCGCTGGAAGCCCAGCCGCGCGTTGACCTCGGCCAGCTCGGCCGCACAGCCGGCGCCGAAGCGGATCTCCGTTACATAGTTGATTATCGCCATGACCCGTCCTGTTATTCTTGAAATTGATAGACGGCCCGACTATAGCGAGGCGCTTCCGCGCCAAATACTGAGAGGTAGCGATAGCGGTATAACTGGGAGGCAACCCAGCGTAATCAGGTAGCGCGGAGCTATCGTGCCCCCTAGCTGGACGCCCCAAAACCCGCGGTGAACGGGCCCGGATCGCCCGGTCGCTGCCGCTTGCTCTGGAGTCTCGATGCCCACCCTTACCCTGGCCGCCGCCCAATCCGTTTCGATCGCCGGCGATCTCGCCGCCAATCTGCGCAGTCATCTCGACTTCATCGCCGCGGCGGCCGACGCCGGGGTGGAGCTCCTGCTGTTTCCGGAACTGTCTCTGACCGGCTATGAACCGACCCTGGCAGCGGCGCTGACGCTGGACGGTGCCGATGCGCGCCTGCGGCCCCTGCGCGAGGCCTGCCGCGTGGCCGGGCTCACGGCCGTGGTCGGGGCGCCGATCCAGGGTCCGACGGGGCTGCAGATCGGTGCGCTGATCCTCGGCGCCGATGGCCGCTGTCGCGTTCACACCAAGCAATACCTGCATCCAGGCGAGACACCGCCCTTCGTCCCCGGTAATGGCGGGGATTTGCTGGAGGTACGGGACGTAAAGGCCGCCCTGGCCATCTGCGCCGACAGCAATCACCCGGCCCATGCCGATGCCGCTCGCGCCCGGGGCGCCGATCTCTACCTGGCCTCGGCGGTGATAGGTCCGACCGGCTATCCCGCCGACAGCGCCCAACTGGCCGGCCATGCCCGGCGCCTGGGCATGCCGGTGCTCATGGCCAATCACGGCGCGCCCACTGGCGGCTATGCCTGCGTGGGTCGCAGTGCCTGCTGGCAGGCCGATGGTCAGTGTCTGATCGCGGCACCAGGAGACGGTGCCTGCCTGGTGATCGTCCACCGGCACGCGGGCGTCTGGCAGGGCGAAATACGCGCCTTGCGATCCTGATCGCTGCATGGCGCAGTCCTCTGACTAAAAAGCGGCTAGCAGGTCACGCCACGACCGGAATGGCGATTTGATATCTCGACCCCTCTGCGACTAAAGGTCACACATCGCACGCCGATAAGGCTCTGACATCCCTGATCAGAACACCGCCAAGGATGCCTTTCGCGGCGTGAAAGACGCTGTAACCGCAGGAGCGACACCATGGCCTTGAACACCATTCGGACCCGCTACACCCTGATCTTCCTGGGCTTCATCGGCGCGACCCTCGCGGCCACCGTCATCGGCATCCGCCTGTGGGTGACCCCGGACCTGGTCGCCGCGGGTGAATCCGCCGTGCTCACCCGCGTCAACGAGGTGGGTACCCGCATCTATCGCGAACTCAACCAGATCCAGGCGCAGCAGCGCTCCATCACCCAGACCGTACCGCTGCTGGACAGCGCCGCCATCGACCGGGTACTGCCCGGCCTGGTGGACCAGTATGGCGATGCCAAGGTGTTCGGCGGCGGTATCTGGCCGCTGCCCAACCAGCGCGAACAGGGGCGCGACAAGTTCAGCACCTTCTATCACCGCGATGCCGGCGGCAAGCTGATCGTCAACACCCACTGGAACTCCCCCGAGTCGCTCAACTACTGGGAGCAGCCCTGGTTCCAGGCCGGCCTCAAGGGCCCCGCCGGCCAGTGCGTCTGGGCCGCCGCCTACAAGGATGCCGCCAGCGCCGAGCCGCGCACCAACTGCGCCATGGCCATCCAGCGTGACGGCAAGGCCTTTGGCGTCTCGACCATCGACCTCACCCTGGGCTTCTTCAATCCCCTGGTGGACAGCCTGCGCAAGGAACTCGACGACACCGACATGATGATCGTCGAGGCCGACGGCAAGATTCTCAGCAACCTCAGCGAACTCGGCGATTCGCAGATCCTGAACAACGTCTCGGCCTATGCCGCCCGTTCGCCCTTCGTCGCCGCCATCCAGCAGAACCTCGGCAAGCTCAAGGGCGAAGCCGTGGTACGCGACACCTATGTCGACGATCACGGCACGCCCCACACCTTCTTCCTGCGTCCGCTGGCCGGCACGCCCTGGCTGCTGGCCACGGCTTTGCCCACCTCGCTCATCGCGGCGACCAACACCGGCATCCTCAAGACCCTGGCGGCGATCCAGCTGCCGCTGGTCCTGCTGCTGGTGGCCATCATGATGCTGGCGCTCGGCAAGCTGATGGGTCGCCTGGGCCTGCTGCAACGCAACATCGAATCCCTCTCCGCCGGCGATGCCGACCTGACCCGGCGTATCCCGGTGCACGGCAAGGACGAGGTGGATGCGGTGGCCGGCGCGGTCAACGGCTTCATCGGCTATTTGCAGCGACTGATCGGCGAGGTGGGCGACGCCACCGACCGCATCGACACCGGCCTCAAGCAACTGCACGGCCAGGCCCAGCAGAACGGTGCCATCCTGGCCCGCCATGCCAGCGAGACCGACCAGGCGGTGACGGCCATCACCGAGATGAGCGCCACCTCCGACTCCGTGGCCCGCAGTGCCAGCGATACCGCCACCCTCACCCAGGCCGCCAACGGCCAGGCCGAGCGCTCGCGCGCCGTGGTTCAGCAGGCCTCCGCCAGTGTGTTCGCCCTGGTCGACCAGGTGGAAGACGCCACCCTCAAGGTGCAGGCCATGCAGAGCGATGCCCAGCGCATCAACGATGTCCTCGGCGTGATCGGCGAGATCGCCGGCCAGACCAATCTGCTGGCGCTCAACGCCGCCATCGAGGCGGCCCGGGCCGGCGAGCAGGGGCGTGGCTTCGCGGTGGTGGCTGACGAGGTCCGCGCCCTGGCCGGACGCACCCAGCAGAGCACCGCCGAGATCAACGAGATGCTCAGCCGGCTGCAGCAGGGCGTGAGTTCCGCGGTGGCGGCCATGGAAGTGACCAAGACCAGTTGCCAGAGCACCGCCGAGAAGACCCGCGAGGTCACCAACGGCCTGGACGAGATGAGCGGTTCGGTGGTGCGCATCAGCGACCTGTCGACCCAGATCGCCGCGGCCGCCGAGGAGCAGAGCGCGGTGGCCGGCGAGATCAACCAGAACATGGTCGCCGTGCGCCATATCGTCGACGATCTGGTCACCAGCGGGCAGCGCACCGCCGAGAGTACCGCGGCGGTGCAGTCGTCCAACGAGCAGCTGATCGCGGTGGTCCGGCGCTTCCGGGTGAAGTGACCAAACGCCGCGCCATGAAAAAGCCGGGCATTGCGCCCGGCTTTTTCGTTTCAGCCCACCAGATGCAGGAAATGCATATGACGCTCGTACTGGTCGAGGATGTCGCCGATGACGTCCTCGCGCGACCAGCCCATGACGTCATGGTCCTGGCCACCCTCGCGCAGATAGACCTGGGCGCGGAAGTACTTGCGCTCATCGTTCGGCTCGCTACCCATCACGAAACTGGGCATGGCATAGGCGTGGGGTCTTACCTGGTAGACGAATTCCGGCTGATCTGCCGGGCCGACTCTCAGGCGTACGCCGCCATCGTCACGGTCTTCGACGCTGCAGATATAACCCTGTTTGCGCCATTCCTCGGCCACCGCCAGGCACGCCGGCTTGGCCACCTCGCCGATGAAACGCACCACGTGACTGCGGCGCGGGAACATGGCCAGACCGCGCAGCCGCCGCTGCCAGCCACCGGGCGACCTCATGGTCGGTGGCGAGATGCTCAGCGCCTGATGCCGTAGACCGCGCTTGGTGGCATCCAGCTTCAAGGCCTTGAGCAAGCCGCGCATGCTGAACAACAGGGCGATGGTGAACGGCAGCGCACTGGCGATGGTGGCGGTCTGCAGCGCCTTGAGGCCGCCGGCCAAGAGCAGGGCGATGGCCACCAGACCCATGCTGGAGGCCCAGAACACCCGTTGCCAGACCGGCGTCTTGTCCTGGCCACCGGAGGCCAGCATGTCCACGACCATGGCGCCCGAGTCGGCCGAGGTGACGAAGAACACCACCACCATGACGATGGCCACCATGGAGATCACGCTGTGCAACGGAAAGTGTTCCAGAAAGGCGAACAACGCCAGGGAGCTGTCCTTGTTTACCGCGGTGGCGAGATCGGTGAGGCCGTCGGTGAGGATCATGTGGATCGCCGTGTTGCCGAACACGGTCATCCACAGCAGGGTGAATCCGGCCGGCACCAGCAGCACGCCGGAGACGAATTCGCGGATGGTCCGGCCGCGCGAGATGCGTGCGATGAACAGTCCGACAAAGGGCGACCAGGCCAGCCACCAGCCCCAGTAGAACAGCGTCCAGCCGCCGATCCAGTCGGTGGGTTGGTAGGCATTGAGGTTCAGGGTGCGGCTGACGATCTCGCTGAGATAGCCGCCGGTGTTCTGCACGAAGGTCTGCAGGATCAGTACGGTGGGACCGAGCACGATCACCGAAATCATCAGCAGCAGCGCCAACCCCAGGTTGAGCTCGGACAGTCGACGGACGCCCTTGTCCAGACCGGTCGCCACCGACAGGGTGGCGAGGCCGGTGGTGATGATGATCAGGCCGATCTGCACCGGCACCGAGATGGGCACCCCGAACAGCGCATTGAGGCCGGTGTTGATCTGGGCCACGCCAAAGCCGAGGGAGGTCGCGACCCCCAGCACCGTACCGATGATGGCGAAGATGTCCACCGCATGGCCGATGGGGCCATAGATGCGCTCGCCGATCAGTGGATAGAGCGCCGATCTCAGGGTCAGCGGCAGACCGTGGCGATAGCTGAAGTACGCCAGGATCAGCGCGACGATGGCGTAGATGGCCCAGGCGTGCAGCCCCCAGTGGAAGAAGGTGATCTTCATCGCCTCGCGGGCGGCTTCGACGCTGCCCCCGGTACCCACGGGCGGCGAGAGGAAGTGCATCACCGGTTCGGCGACGCCGAAGAACATCAGACCAATGCCCATACCCGCCGAGAACAGCATGGCGAACCAGGTGGTGCTGCTGTAATCGGGCTCGCTGTGGTCCGGGCCGAGCTTGATGTCGCCATAGCGGCTGACGCCCAGAAAGACCACGGTACCCAGGATGATGGCCACCGCGAGAATGTAGAACCAGCTGAGGTTGCCGATGATCCAGGCCTGGACTGCCCCAAACACCTCTTGGGCGTTGGCCTGGAAAACGCTGGCGTAAAGCACCAGGGCCAGCAGGATGCCGGTCGAGGTCCAGAACACGGGGGGACTGAAGGTGTTGCGAGCGGCAGATTCTCCCTGGCCGGTCATAATAGGGCTCCTGTTCATGAAGTGCGCACAGGTTGACTGCTCGCGGCTGTGATCGTTTCGCGGGCGGCGTCCATTGAACGGTGCATGCCGCTGGGCGAGACCGTCCTGATCGTTGCGACGCTAAGGGCCGGGTGCGCCAGCCATGACCTACACGGCGGGCGCTCTGGCCAATCCACGAAACCAGCGGGCTGGCGCCATGCCGAAGGCCTGGCGGAAATGTTTCGTCATGTGACTCTGGTCGTAGAAGCCCGCCGCCACGGCCGCGTCGGCCAGTCCCAGCCCCAGGCGCACGTGCAGGCGGACCCGATCGAGGCGGCGCAGGGTCAGGTAGCGATGGGGACTGGTGCCGAAGTAGGCGCGAAAATCCCGGGTCAGACTCCAGCGGTCACGGCCAGCGCAACGGGCCAGGTCGTCGAGGGTGACGGCCTGGTCGAGGTTGTCCTCCA
The DNA here is from genome assembly GCF_029959585.1 of Pseudomonas sp. PS02302. Classification (NCBI taxonomy): domain Bacteria; kingdom Pseudomonadati; phylum Pseudomonadota; class Gammaproteobacteria; order Pseudomonadales; family Pseudomonadaceae; genus Pseudomonas; species Pseudomonas sp. PS02302. The sequence continues at coordinate 15,753 of NZ_JASCON010000004.1, read as the reverse complement.
GGTATTCGCGTGCCCGCAGTGCCGCGGTGAAGTCGACCCGCCCGCGACTGGGCCAGGCCTGGCAGACCTCCGCGAGGGTGGCGACCAGGCCATAGAGGGCATCGTCGCGCCCCAGGGCATCGGGGTGCTCGTCGAGGCGGGCGAACACCGCATCGGTGGCTCGCGCCAGGCGTGGGTCCAGGGAGACACCCTCGCGGTGGAAGGGCAAGGGCCGGCCGCCAAGGATGTCCTGCACCAGGGCCGGTGGCACATAGAGCATGCGATAGCGAAAGCCGCAGGCGGCCCCGGCGCGGCCGTCGTGGACCTCGTCCGGATGGAAGACCATGGTCTCGCCTGGCAGGCTGCTGGCCTTGGCGCCGCGATAGGAAAAGCTCTGCACACCGGCCAGGGTGCGGCCGATGGCATAGGTCGCATGGCGATGGGGATCGAAGGCATGGCCGCTGAAAAAGGCCTCGATGGATTCCAGCTCATCGAAGGCCGGGGCGTGGCGTACCCAGTCCGTGGCACCGGGCAATTCGATCTGGGTACTCATGGCGACTCCTCCGGCGCTCAGCCTAGCAGACCGCGCCAGGCGTCGTGGAACAGCAGCAGGGCACACGCGACCAGACTCAGCCCCAGCACCCGATTCACCGCGCGCAAGCCGCGTCCCCGCACCAGGTAACGCCCGAGCAGCGCGCCAAGCAAGGCGTAGCTGGCCGGGGCGCCGCCCGCCGACAGGGCCAGGGGCAGCGACCAGAGCGCGATCTTGCCACCGGTTACCTGAGCCGCCGGGAACATCACCGTGGCGATGGGCAGCACCGCCAGCCAGCCCTTGGGATTGAGGCCCTGGATCAGCAAGCCGCGGGCGAAGGTCAGCCGCGTTGCGGCGCCCTCCTCCTCTCCCGCCGTCGTCGGCGGCGCGGCCCGGGCAATGCGATAGCCGAGGTACAGGCAATAGCCACCGCCCAGGAGCGCCAGCCACGGCAGCAGCGCCCCCGAGACCAGAACCGCACCGGCATAGCCCAGGGCCAGAAACAGGATCAGCATGGCGCAGCCCACCCCGGCATAGAAACCCAGCGCCCGGCGGGCCTGGCCGCGCAGACCGGCGTTCAGCCCCAGGGCGTTGACCGGACCGGGGCTGTACATGACGCTCAGGGCATAGAGGACGATTTCCAAGGGGCTACCTGCCAGGCTTCGAGAAGGAGACCCAGGCTAGCCAGCACCTCCGGTCCTGGCTTGTACGTCTGTGGCTCGTTCACCTTGAGAGTCATCGTATGACTCGGCAGAATCGGGCATTCCCTCTCCTGTCGCGGAGTCGCTCTTGTCCGGTGATCGCAACGCCCCGTCCTGGCCTGGTCGTCCCGCTGGCAAGCCACCGACCCTAAAGGACGTGGCCCGCCTGGCCGGGGTCTCGCCGATCACCGTTTCGCGCACCCTCAACCAGCCGGAGATCGTCCGGCCGGCGCTGCGCGAAAAGGTCTTTCGCGCGGTGCGCGAGAGCGGCTACCAGCCGGCCATGCTTACCACCGGCAGCGCGCCCCTGGAGAGTCGGCTGATCGCCATCCTGGTGCCCACCATCGTCAATTCCATCTTCGCCGACACCGTGCAGGCGCTCATGCAGACCCTGACCGAGGCCGGCCACCAGACCCTGCTGGGCCTGACCGACTATTCCGCCGAACGCGAGGAGCGGCTGCTGGACGCCTTGCTGCGCCGCCGCCCCGACGCCATGGTGCTGACCGGCACCCTGCACACGGCCGCCAGCCGACTGCGCCTGTCACAGGCCGGCATTCCGCTGGTGGAGTGCTGGGACCAGGGTGAGCGACCGCTGGACATGCTGGTGGGCTTTTCCCATGTCGCGGTGGGCCAGGCCGTCGCCCGGGAGCTGCTGGCGCGCGGCTATCGCCACTTCGCCAGCCTGACCCTGGACGATCCCCGCGGACGGCTGCGCCGCGATGCCTTCCGTGACGAACTGGCCATCCACGGATTGGCCGCGCCCGCCGATGTCAGCCTGCCACCGCCGGCCACCCCGGCACTGGGTCGCCAGGGCCTGGCCCGCCTGCTCGCCGCTGGCGCCTGCCCCGAGGTGGTGGTCTGCAGCTCCGACACCCTCGCCCACGGGGTGCTGGCCGAAGCCCATGCCCGCGGCTTGCAAATACCGGAAGAGCTGGCGGTGATGGGCTTCGGCAACCTGGCCAGCGCCGCCCATCTGATCCCGGCGCTGAGCACCGTGGACGTGCGCGGCGCCGCGATGGGCACCCATGCCGCCACGGCCCTGCTCGCCCGCCTGGCAGGCGCCGAGGCGCCGCGGCAACGGGATACCGGCTTCGAACTGGTCATGCGCGAGAGCACGCGCTGACGCTTGAATGATTGCGTAATCAGCTTAGCGTCCTCCTGCAGGTGCCGGCCTCGCCGCCGGCTTTGCCCGCTGAACAGGACAATAACAATGCGCACTTCCCCTGAGCCGTCGCGGCGCACTCGCGTCCGCTACCTCGTCCTGGCGATGATCTTTCTGGTGACGGTATTCAACTACGTCGACCGCGCCACCCTCTCCATCGCCGCGCCGGCCCTGCGTCACGACCTCGGTTTCGACGCCGTGGCCATGGGTCTGGCCTTCTCGGCCTTCGGCTGGGCCTACACCGCCATGCAGATTCCCGGCGGCATCGTGCTTGATCGCTTCGGCTCGCGGCTGGTGCTGGGCGCCAGCCTGATCCTCTGGTCGGTACTGACCTTCCTGCAGGGCTACGTCGAATTCTTCTCCTCGGCGCTGCTGGCGCTGTTCGTGCTGCGCTTTCTCATGGGCGTGGCCGAGTCACCGGCCTTTCCGGCCAACAACCGCCTCACGGTGATGTGGTTCCCGCGCCAGGAACGCGGCCTGGCCACCGCCATCTTCCAGTCGGCGCAGTACTTCGCCCTGGCGGTGTTCACGCCACTGATGGTGATCCTGCTCAACCAGTTCGGCTGGGAGCACGTGTTCTTCTGGACCGGCGGCGCCGGCATCCTCATCGGCCTGCTGTGGTTCGCCACCGTGCAGGAGCCCCGGCACGACAGGCGCGTCAGCCAGAGCGAGCTGGACCATATCGAAGCCGGTGGCGGTCTGCCCGATCTGGGCGACACCCGGGCGCCCTTCAGCTGGCGCACCTTCAAGGCCATCAGCGGCAACCGCATGATGCTGGGCATCTACCTGGGGCAATTCTGCCTGACCACCATCACCTGGTTCTTTCTCACCTGGTTTCCCACCTACCTGGTCGAGGCCAAGGGGCTGACGATGCTGAAGGTCGGCCTGATCGCCGCCATCCCGCCGGTGGCCGGCTGCCTGGGCGGCGTTCTCGGCGGACTCTGGTCGGACGGCATGCTGCGCCGCGGCTACAGCCTCACCGCCGCGCGCAAGACGCCGATCATCGTCGGCCTGCTGCTTTCCAGCAGCATCGTGGTGGCCAACTACACCCAGTCCATCGCCCTGGTCACCCTGGTGATGTCCATCGCCTTCTTCGCCAAGGGCGTGGGCAACCTCGGCTGGTGCATCGTCGGCGATGTCTCGCCCAAGCGCGCCATGGGCGTGAGCGGCGCCCTCTTCAACTTCTGCGGCAACATCGCCAGCATCGTCACCCCGCTGGCCATCGGCCTGATGATCAACCAGCTCGGCTCCTTCGACGTGGCCCTCACCTACGTCGCCGCCATGGGCCTGCTCGGTGCCTTCTCCTACCTGGTCATCGTCGGCCCGCTCAAGCGCCTGGACCTCGGCGAACTCAACGACGAGCCAGCCGCCACCACCGACGCCGCCCTGCCTGCCACCCGTCCCTGATTCCCCACCCTGGAGCATCCCCATGACCGATAACGCCTACAGCGCCGACCAGGACCGCATCGCCTGGGTCCGCCTGGCTTCCGTGTTCCTGCCGCTGGCCACCCCCATCAGCGACGCCAAGGTGCTCACCGGCCGGCAGAAGCCGATGACCGAGATCGCCATCCTCTTCGTCGAGATCGAAACCCGCGACGGCCAGCGCGGCCTGGGCTTCAGCTATTCCAAGCGCGCCGGTGGCCCCGGCCAGTTCGCCCACGCCCATGAAATTGCCCCGGTGCTGCTCGACGAGAATCCCAGCGACATCCAGAAGCTCTGGACCAAGCTCTGCTGGGCCGGCGCCTCGGTGGGTCGCAGCGGTCTCGCCACCCAGGCCATCGGCGCCTTCGACGTGGCCCTCTGGGACCTCAAGGCCCGTCGCGCCAACCTCTCCCTGGCACGCCTGCTGGGTGCCCAGCGCGACTCGGTGCGCTGCTACAACACCTCCGGCGGCTTCCTGCATACGCCGCTGGAGCAGTTGTTGGTGAACACCGACCTCTCCCGGGAAAAAGGCATCGGCGGCATCAAGCTCAAGGTCGGCCAGCCCGACTGCGCCCTGGATCTGGAACGTGTCTCCCGCGTGCGCCGCCATCTGGGCGACAGCTTCCCGCTGATGGTCGACGCCAACCAGCAATGGGACCGACCCACCGCCCAGCGTATGTGCCGGCGCTTCGAGGAATTCAACCTGATCTGGATCGAGGAGCCGCTGGACTGCTACGACGCCGAGGGCCACGCCGCCCTGGCCGCGGCCTTCGACACCCCCATCGCCACTGGCGAGATGCTTACCAGCATTGCCGAGCACCAGGAATTCATCCGCCTGCGCGGTGCCGACTTCCTCATGCCCGACGCGCCACGGGTCGGTGGCATCACCCCCTTCCTCAAGGTGGCCGCCCTGGCCGAGCAGGCCGGCGTGATGCTGGCACCGCACTTCGCCATGGAATTGCACGTACACCTGGCCGCCACCTATCCCACCGAGCCCTGGGTGGAACACTTCGAATGGCTGGAGCCGCTGTTCAACGAACGCCTGGAAACCCGTGACGGGCGGATGCAGGTGCCGACCCGTCCGGGGCTCGGGCTGTCCCTGAGCGAGCGCGTACCCGGCTGGACGACGCAGGAAGCGGAATTCGGCCGGCGCGCCTGAGCCCCGTGCTGGCACTCGAACTCCGCCGGGGTGTGGCACTCTATCCAGGCCAAGGCCTGGAAGAGAAAGCCCATGTTCGGATCGCTGCGCAGTCGTCTGATTGCCCTGCTGCTGATGCTCGGCGGCATGGCCGTCGGGGTCGGCTGGCTGATGATCCTGCTGCTGCGCCAGTCGGAAAGCGCCCAGCTCGGCCAGGCCACGGTGGAAGCCGAGCAGGCCTGCCAGGCCATCGCCAGCAGCTATCGTTTCTACAGCAATGGCTGGTCCGGCCCTACCGCTGGCCTCGCCGATCCGGCCCTGCAGCGCAGTCTCGCCGGCGTGGCCAGTGTCGCCCTGCTGCGTTATCGCGGCATGGCCGGCGGTCTCTGGCAGGAGCAGGCAGGGCTCCTGGCCGATGCCAGTCCCTTCTCCCTGACCGCCGCTGAACGCCAGCACCTGGCCGATCTCTCCGCCGCGACCCTGGCCGAGGCGCGCAGCCTGAGCGACAGCTTCAGCGCGGACGGCGCCACGGTGCTGGTCGCCGCCTGCCCGCTGTCCGGCCCCATCCCCGATCTCGCCGCCTGGACCCTGACCCGCCTGACCTTCGCCGAGGGCAGCGGTCAGCGCCAGCTGAAACTGGGCCTGGGCCTGCTGCTGCTGGCCATGCTCGCCGCGACCCTGCTGCTCGGTCGACTCACCTGGCAGTGGTCGCGGCATGTCGCGCGGGTCGAGCGCGATCTGGGAACCAGTGCCAGCCACGACTTGCCCACCCTCGCCCTCACCGGCGAACGCGAGCTGGATCGGGTGCTGGCGGCGCTCAACCAGGCCGGGCAGCGCCTGACCCAGGCACGGGACGAGGCCCAGCGGCTGACCACCCAGGTCCACGCCAGTGAACGGCTGGCCGCCCTTGGCCGGGTAGCCGCCGGGGTCGCCCACGAGATCCGCAATCCGCTGGCCGCCATGCGCCTCAAGGCCGAGAACGCCCTGGCCGGCGACAGCGGCCGTCAGCAACGCGCGCTGGACGCCATCCTGCTGCAGGTCACCCGCCTGGACAGCCTGCTGCGCCGCCTGCTCGACCTCACCCAGCCGCTGCACCTGCAACCGACCGCCATCGAGCTACCGGTCTTCTGCCGCGAGGTGCTGACCGGTCACGAAGACCAGGCCGCCCAGCGCGGCATCCGCCTGACCGCCAGGGTGGCCGTCGAGCAGGGCTATTTTGATCGCGACGCCCTGGCCCGCGCCCTGGATAACCTGCTGCTCAACGCCCTGCAGGCCGCCCCGGCCGCCAGCGAGATCCGCCTCGACGTCAGCCGCCGTGGTGACTGGCTGGTGCTGGCGGTGGAAGACGCAGGCCAGGGACCACCTGCCGAATTGCGCGCCCAGCTCTTCGAGCCCTTCGTCACCGGTCGCCCCGAAGGCACCGGCCTGGGCCTGGCCCTGGTCCGCGAGACCGCCCGCGCCCACGGCGGCGAGGCCCGCCTGATCGACCCCTCCGTTCCCACTCGCTTCGAGATCCTTTTGCCATGCCAACCCTGCTGATCATCGACGACGACGCCGGTCTGCGCGACGCCCTGGCGGAAACCGCCGCGGACCAGGGCTACCGGGTGCTGCAGGCCGACGGGGGTGAAGCGGGCCTGCAGCGCCTGGCGCAGGAACCGGTGGACGCCGTGCTGCTCGACCTGCGCATGCCCGGGCTGGATGGCCTGGAGGTACTGGCGCGCATTCGCGCCCGCCCCGAGCCGCCGGCGGTCACGGTGCTGACCGCCTTCGCCAGCGCCGGCAACACCATCGAGGCCATGCGCCTGGGCGCCTTCGACCACCTCACCAAGCCCATCGGCCGCGAAGAACTGATCCGGGTGCTGGCCGGGATGACCGCCCAGCGCGGCCCGGCCAGCGCGCCGCCGGCTGCGGTTGAGGGCCATACGCTGGTGGGCGGCAGCGACGCCCTGCGTCAGGTGCAGAAGACCATCGGCCGCCTGGTGGACAGCGAGGCCACGGTGCTGGTTACCGGCGAGACGGGCACCGGCAAGGAACTGGTGGCCCGCGCCATCCACGAGCATGGCAAGCGACGCGGGGCGCCCTTCGTGGCGGTTAACTGCGCCGCCATCCCGCCGGACCTGCTGGAAAGCGAACTCTTCGGCCATGTGCGCGGCGCCTTCAGCGGGGCCACCGCCAATCGCCTGGGTGCCTTTCGCGAGGCCCAGGGCGGCACCCTCTTTCTCGACGAGATCGGCGACATGCCGCTGCCGATGCAAGCCAAGATCCTGCGCGCCCTGCAGGAACGCGAGGTGACGCCGGTGGGTGGCGCACCGGTACGGCTGGACGTGCGGCTGGTAGCGGCCACCCACCGCGACCTGGCCCAGCGCGTCGCCAGTGGCGACTTCCGCGAAGACCTCTTCTATCGCCTGCACGTGGTGCCCATCCACCTGCCGGCCCTGCGCGAGCGGCGGGCCGACATCCTGCCGCTGGCCGAGCACTTCCTCGCCGCCAGCGGTCGCGTGCTGGCGGACGATGCCGCCGCCCTGCTGCTGCGCCACTCCTGGCCCGGCAACGTGCGGGAATTGCGCAACGCCATCCAGCGCGCCGCGACCCTGGCCCAGGGCGAGCGCATCGTCGCCGCCGACCTGGCCTTCCTGCAGGGCGAAACGCCGGATGAGTTAGCCATCGACGCCAGCTGGCCGGAGGAGACCCTGGCCGAAGCCACCGCGCGCCTGGAACGCCTGCTGATCGAGCGCGCCCTGCAGCGCAGCGGCGGCAATCGCGCCGAAGCGGCCCGCCGCCTGGGCATCCATCGCCAGCTGCTCTATACCAAGCTGAGTCGGCTGGGCCTGGGTGTCGGCGCAGACGACAGCCCCGCCTAGGCTGTCCGCTTTGCCGACAGACCTGTCCGCCAGCCGGACGCAATGCCTGGCCCGGATCGCTGTTAAATATCTCAACCTATTGATTTGTATATAAAATAAAAGTTGGCACAGGCCCTGCAATGGCCTAATCGTCAACCACCGCAGGAGTCATCCATGCCTACCAAGACCCAAACCCTCGTGATCGGGACCTTCGCCCTGCTGTCCGTCAGCGGCCTCGTCCTGGCACAGACCGCACCCGCCGGCAGCACCGCCACCACCACCGCGGCCAGCGCCCAGATTCCCACCCAGCAGGGCCAGCTCAAGCAATTCCTGCTCAATCCCCGCGGCGATATCGACGGCCTGATCCTGGCCGACGGCACCGAGGTCAACACCCCGCCGCACCTGTCCGAGCAACTGGCCGCCACCTTCAAGCCGGGTGACAGCATCAACGTCGCCGGCCTGCGCGCCGCCAGCCTGCCACTGATCCAGGCGGTCTCCCTGACCAATGTCCAGACCGGCAAGACGGTCACCGATGAAGGCCCGGATCGCGTGGGCGGTCGCCGTCCGCCGGCGCCCCCGGCACCTGGCGCCGAGCGCGATGGTGACAGCCTCCAGGGCAAGATCGTCCAGCTGCTGCACGGTCCCCGTGGCGACGTGAACGGCGCCCTGCTGCAGGACGGTACCGCCCTGCGCCTGCCGCCCCATGAGGCCCTGCGCCTGCAGGCGCTGCTCAAGCCGGGGCAGAACGTGGCGGTGCGCGGCGAGCTGGTGGCCAACGCCCAGGGGAGTGCCTTCCGGGTCAGCGCCCTGGGCGCCGACGCCAACTCGCTGCAGACCCTGGACACCCCGCCGGCACCCCGCGGTCCCGGTCGTCTGCCGCCGCCCCCGCCTCCCGGCGTCCAGCCGGTCGCCCCGGGTGACCAACCGCCGGCGCCCCCGGCTCCCCCGGCCGGCTGATCAGGCCAGCAGCCGCCGGGTCGCTTCGGCGATCCGGCGACAGGCTTCCTCCAGCACCTCGTGCGAGGTGGCGTAGGAAACCCGGAAGTAAGGCGCCAGGCCAAAGGCCGAGCCTGGCACCACCGCCACCCCGCCCTCATCCATGAGGTAGCGGGCAAAGGCCGTATCGCTGTCGATCACCTCCCCGCCCGGCGTCCGCCGACCCACTATCCCCGCGCAACTGGCGTAGACGTAGAAGGCCCCCTCGGGCCGCCGCGCCGACAGACCCGGCACCGCATTCAAGGCATCCACCACCAGATCCCGTCGCTCGCGGAACAGCTCGCAGCGCTCGCGCACGATTTCCTGCGGCCCATCCAGGGCGGCGATGGCCGCGGCCTGGCTGACCGAGCAGGGGCAGGAGGTCACCTGGCTCTGCACACTGGCCATGGCCTGGATCAGCGCCTTGGGTCCACCGGCATAGCCCAGGCGCCAACCGGTCATGGCATAGGCCTTGGAGACGCCGTTGATGGTCAGGGTCCGCTCGCGCAGCCGTGGCTCCAGCGCCGCCGGGGTGACGAAGCGAAAGCCGTCGTAGAGGATGTGCTCGTACATGTCGTCGACCATCAGCCAGACCTGCGGATGGCGCAGCAGCACCTCCAGCAGCGGGCGATAGTGTTCCTCGCCATAGGCCGCCCCCGAGGGGTTGGACGGCGAGTTGAGCATCACCCAGCGGGTGCGCGGGGTGATGGCCGCCTCCAGGGCCGCGGCAGTCAGGCGGAAGCCATCCTCCTCACGGCACGGCAGCACCACCGGCGTGCCGCCGAGAATGGTGACGATGTCGGCATAGGTCACCCAGAAGGGCGCGGGGATGATCACCTCGTCACCCGCGTCCAGGGTCGCCATCATGGCGTTGAAGATCACCTGCTTGGCACCCGCCGAGGCGGTCACCTCGTCCTGGGCGAACACCAGGTCGTTCTCCCGCGCGAACTTGCGGCGGATGGCCTCCTTGAGCGCCGGGCTGCCGTCGAGCACCGTGTACTTGGTCTGGCCGGCGCGGATGGCCTGGATCGCCGCTTCCTTGATGTGCTCCGGGGTATCGAAATCCGGCTCGCCCGCACCCAGCACCAGCAGATCGGCGCCCTGGCGGCGCAGGGCGTTGGCCCGCTCGGTGATCTTGAGGATCTCGGAGACGCCCACGGAGGCGAGGCAGTGGGCGAGGTGCAGGGTGGAATCGGCGGCCATGACGGGGCTCCAGGCAGAGATGAAAGCGGGTGCCGGCGGCGTCCGGCAGGGTGGTCTCGCACTATCGAACCGCCGCGGCCGGCCTTCAAACGCTATAAAGGACTCACGTCATTCCGCCGGGGCATGGTCTGCTGGCCGCACGGGCGCTAGAGTGGCGACCATGTCCAACGCCCGCTCGCCCCTCGCCGCCTACCGCCAGGCCCTGGCCCAGGGCGATCGCCTGCCCGATGTCGCCCAGGAAGCCGCTGCGCGCCAGCTGGACGCCTGTCACGCCGACCTGCTGGCCGGGCGTCCGGCACGCGGTCTCTATCTCTGGGGGCCGGTCGGGCGTGGCAAGACCTGGCTGCTGGACCTGTTCCACACCAGCCTGCCGGTGCCCGCCCGCCGCCAGCACTTCCATCACTTCATGCGCTGGGTGCACCAGCGGCAGTTCCAGCTCAGCGGCACCCGCGATCCCCTGCAGGTGCTGGCCCGGGAACTGGCTGCCGAGGTGCGGGTGCTGTGCTTCGATGAACTCTTCGTCAGCGACATCGGCGACGCCATCCTGGTGGGCGGCCTGTTGCGTGCCCTGCTGGACCAGGGCCTGGTGCTGGTGGTCACCTCCAACCAGCCGCCGGAGCAGCTCTATGCCGGCGGCTTCAATCGCGAGCGCCTGCTGCCCGCCATCGCCGCGCTGCAGGCGCGACTGGACGTGCTGGAGGTGGACGGCGGCCAGGACCACCGCCTGCACGAAGGCCAAGCCGAACCGCGCTTCTGGGTGGACGATCCCACCGCCCTCGCCACGACCTTTGCCCGCCTCACCTCGGGGGAAGCCGTGACGACCGCGCCCCTGATCCTCGGCGAGCGCCCCCTGCCCGTGGTGCAGCGGGCCTCCAGCGCGATCTGGCTGGACTTCGCCGTGCTCTGCCAGGGCGCCTGGGCCACCACCGACTACATCGATCTCTGTACCCGCTTCCCCGCCCTGTTGCTGGGCAACGTCCCCTGCCTGTCCGGCGATCCCCGCGCGGGCCGCATCGCCCGCGGCACCGAAGACGGCGCGACGCGCGTCCTCGCCGGCGATCGCGAACTGCCCCGCCTGGCACCCCAGGATGACGCCGTGCGCCGCTTCATCGCCCTGGTCGACGAAGCCTACGACCGCCGCCGCCCGCTCTATCTCGATGCCGCCGTACCCCTGGAACAGCTGTACACCCGCGGCTTTCTGGAATTCCCCTTCCGCCGCACCCTGAGTCGTCTGAGAGAGATGCAGCAGGCGCGGTATTAGACCGGGTCGGACCTGCGGCGACGAGGCACGCCGCGGAGCGGCGGAGCCCCGTGTTAAGGTGGGACATCCCATCTCTTCACGAGGCCCGGTCATGACTCCGCGCATCGAACCCTTCTTCGACGCCACCACGTCCACCTTCACCTATGTGATCTACGAGGCACCCGGCAGTCGCTGCGCCATCGTCGATTCGGTGCTGGACTACGATCCGCATTCGGGCCGCACCGCCACCCTGGCGGCCGATCGCGTCGCCCGCTTCGTGCGCGACCAGGGGCTGACCGTGGAGTGGCTGCTGGAGACCCATGCCCACGCCGACCACCTCTCCGCCGCGCCCTATCTGCGCCGGCAGCTGGGCGGCCGCATCGCCATCGGCGAGGGCATCCGCCGGGTCCAGGGCGCCTTCAAGGACGTCTTCAACCTGGAAGCGGAATTCCGCCTCGACGGCTCCCAGTTCGATCACCTGTTCCAGCCCGACGAGGTCTTCCACATCGGTGCCCTGAGCGCCCGCGCCCTGCACGTGCCCGGCCACACCCCGGCCGACATGGCCTATCAGGTGGAGGAGGACCATGTCTTCGTCGGCGACACCCTGTTCATGCCCGATGTCGGCTCGGCGCGGTGCGACTTCCCGGGTGGCAGCGCCCGCGACCTCTATCGTTCGATCCGCCGGCTGCTGACCCTGCCCGAGGCCACGCGCCTCTATCTGTGCCACGACTATCCGCCCGCCGGCCGTGAAGCGCGCCACGAGACCACCGTGGGTGAAGAGCGCGCCCTCAACGTCCACGTCCGCGATGGCGTGGACGAAGACGCCTTCGTCGCCCTGCGTACCCGCCGCGATGCCACCCTGTCCATGCCGACGCTTATCCTGCCGGCCATCCAGGTGAACATCCGCGCCGGCACCCTGCCGCCGGCCGAGGCCAATGGCCGCCGCTACCTGAAGATTCCCATCGACGGTTTCTAGGCAGTGAGCGGCAGGGCCACCCTCGCCCAGCCCTGGTCGTCCGGTCCAGCGATCATTTCTGAATCCGCGCTGACACGGCCCCCTGTCGGGCCTTCGGCTGAGCTCAGGGTCAGGGACAGTTACCGGAAGTCGTCGCCACGACCGTTTCGCCCAACCCTGGGGCATACTGCGCGCCCCCTTTCACCTGGAGTCCTGTCGATGCCCGTCTGGTGGCTGCTCGTCCTGCCCTTCATCGCCGGTGCCTGCCTGCCGCTCCAGGCCGGCATCAACGGCCAACTGGCCCGGCACCTCGGCAGCGTCTTCGCCGCGGCGTCCATTTCCTTCATGGTCGGCCTGCTCGCCCTGCTGGGCCTGACCCTCTGGCAACGTGGCGTCCCCACCCTGGGTGCCCTGCGCGAATTGCACTGGTGGCACTGGTGCGGCGGCCTGCTGGGGATGTTCTTTATCGCCATGGCCGCCTTCGCCGGTCCGCGCATCGGCGCCACCCTGTTCATGGCGCTGGTGATCGCCGGGCAGCTGGCCATGTCGCTGAGCCTGGATCACTTCGGCTGGGCCGGCTTTCGCCAGGACCCGGTGACCCTCGGCAAGCTGGCCGGCGTGGTGCTGATCGGTGCCGGCGTCTGGTGCATCGCCCGGGCCTAGGTCCAGGTCTAATAGAGATCGCGGCGGTAGCGATCTTCATCGATCAGGCGCTGGACCTCGGCCTCGCCAAGTAGCGCCTGCAGGGTGGTCTGGACGCCGCGCCCCAGGCCCGGCAGGCTGCCGCAGACCATGATCACGGCATCCGCCGCCAACCAGTCCAGCAGCCTTTCGCGCTGCGCCCGCAGGCGGTCCGGCACATAGCCGTCGCCGTCCCGCGAGAACACCCGGTCCAGCCGGGCCAGTTCGCCCCGTGCCTGCCAGGCCTGCAATTCAGTGCCGTAGAAATCATCGTGCGCTGCCGTGCGTTCGCCAAACAGCAGCCAGTTGCGTCTGTGCCCGGCGGCGATACGGGCCGCCAGCAGCGGGCGTACACCCGCGAGACCGGTCCCGGCGGCGATCAGGATCAGCGGCCGTTCGTCCAGCGGTGGTCGAAAGCCGGGATGGACGCGGAGCCGTGCCTCCACGACGTCACCCGGCTGCAGCGCCGTAGTCAGCCAGCCGGAGGCGATGCCCAGACGGCCATCCGCCTTGCGCGCCTGGCGCACCAGCAGCCGCAACGGCCCTTCGCCGGGCAGCGAGGCGATCGAGTACTGGCGCACGGCGAGGGGCTTCAGGGCGTCGAGCAGGGCCTGGGCGTCCAGCCCCCGCAGCGCGGTCTGGTCTTCCGGCAGCAGCAGGGTTTCCAGGGCCACGGCCAGGGTCTGGGTGATGCCGTCGCGCGCCACCACGCTGTCCGCAGCCAGCCCCAGCGACGACAGCCAGGCCGCCACCCGTTCGGCGCCCTGCCGTGGCGCGATCTCGAGGATATCGCCGGGTGCCCAGCTGCTCCCGGGCGGTGGCAACAGCTGCAGCTCGAAGACCGCTCCACCGGGGCTGCCGGCATTGAGCGACTGCACCGCTACCAGTGGCCAGACCGGCAGCGGCCGCTCGACCGCTGGCTCGCCGGCCACCGCGCCCAGGGCCTGGAGCTGAGCCTGCCAAAGCGCAAGCGCCTGGGCGTCGCCATTGTGCACCTCCACCGGGGCGAACAGCGGCCGGGCGCCCTGCCCACCCAGCCAGGCATCCAGCCGGTGAGCGAAGGCGCAGTAGGCCGGATAGCGCCGGTCGCCCAGGGCCAGCAGCCCATAGTTCAGGCCTGGCAGCGCGGCTGTCTGGGTCAGCAGGCGTCGCTCGAAGCCGCGCGCGGCATCCGGGGCCTCGCCGTCGCCGTGGGTGGCGACCACGAACAGCGCCCAGGTGGCCCGCTGCAGCCGCTCGACCGAGAGCCGCCCCAGCGCGACCACCTCGGCGCTCAGTCCCGCCGCCTGCAACTGGCTGGCGGCCTGCCAGGCCAGCGCCTCGCCCTGGCCACTCTGGCTGGCGTAGCCGATCAGCCAGTCGGCGGCGCCCCCCGCGGCCGGTGTCAGCCCGCTTTGCGCCTGGCGCGCCTGGCGGCGTTTGTGCCGGCGATCGAGATAGAGCCAGAGCCCGGTCACCATGAACAGCGGCATGGCCAGGCTGGCGAGCAGCAGGGCCACCCGCCCCGCCAGGCCGAAGTATTCGCCCGAATGCAGGGCATAGAAACTGAGCAGCAACCGAGCGCCCAGCGGCTGCTCGCGATAGCGGCGATGATCGAGCACCCGCCCCGCGCCGTCGAAGACGATGCGATTGAGGGCACGGACATGCTCGGCATCGTCGGGCAGGTACCAGAGGGTGGGATGGCTGACCTTGCGTGCCGGATTGGGCAGCAGCAGACCGTAGCCCTCCACCCGTCCGCCGGTCTCCTGCCGAAAGCTCCGCCAGAGCGCGTCCAGGTCCACGTCCTGGCGCGCCACCACCCCCGAGATCAGGGGCTCCGGGGCGGCGCCCAGCAGGCGCTCGCTGGCCTCGCGGTACCAGTCATAGGACCAGTAGAGGCCGGTCAGCGCCGCCAGCATATAGAGCAGCAGGCACCAGGTGCCGGCCACGGCGTGCAGATCCCAATGGAAGCTGCGCGCCCGACGGCCCCAGTCCAGGGTCAGCCAGCTGCGCCAGCGCCGGACCTGACGCGGCCAGCGCAGGTAGAGGCCGGACAGGCAGAGCACCAGCAGGATCAGGGTGGCGGCGCCGGTCAGGGCCTTGCCCACCGGACCCAGGGCCAGGGAGCGGTGCAGGTCCAGGATCAGGCGAAAGAACCCCTGGCCGCGGGGCGCCGTCAGTACCTCGCCGGTGTAGCGATCAAACAGCTGCACCTCGCCCCGGCCCTGACCCTTCACCGGTGCCAGGCCGAGCAGGCCGTAGCCCTCCCCGGCCATGCTGGAGACGAAGCTCAATTCCTGGCCCGGAGCGAGCAGGCGCTGCCGCACCTCCGGCAGAGTCAGCGGATGCCGGTCCGGGGTCGCGGCGGTCGGCGGCGGATTGAGCAGCTCCAGCAACTCCAGCTGGAAGCTGTAGAGCGCCCCCGTCACGCCCAGCACCACCAGCACCAGACCTGCGGCCAGGCCGAGCAGGCTGTGCAGCTGGAAGAGGCCCCTGCGGATCAGGGCTGAGCCCATTGGCGCAGGAGGTTGTGATAGACGCCGGTCAGCTGCAGGCAGGCCTCATGGCCCTGCCCTAGCTCGGCGGCCGCCCGCTGGATGCCCTGGTCGAGTTCGAACAGCTGGCCGCGCTGACCGGCATCGCGCACCAGGCTCTGGATCCAGAAGAAGGAACACAGCCGCGCGCCTCGGGTGACCGGCAGCACCCGGTGCAGGCTGCTGGCCGGATAGAGGATCAGATCGCCGGCCGCCAGCTTGACGCTGTGGGCGCCATAGGTGTCTTCCACCACCAGTTCGCCCCCGTCGTATTCGTCCGGCTCGCAGAAGAACAGCGTGGCCGACAGATCGGTGCGCAGGTAGCCGCTGCCATCCGGCAGCGGCCGCAGGGCATTGTCCACGTGCAGGCCAAAGGACTGGCCTCCCTGGTTGCGATTGAACAGCGGCGGAA